>JAGDDB010000335.1 GCA_017958265.1 Oscillospiraceae bacterium
CTTTCCTTTCCGATTTTTTCTCTGCAGCCGGGCGGCGCCTTCGGCGGGCTCGCCCCGCTTCGTTTGTGCTTTAATTATATAATGACAATTCATCCTTTGCAAGTTTTAAATCGTATGATCCGAAACTGCCGCGCCGATCATCCGCGCTGCGCTGTTTCGCTTCCCCGCCTTCCCGAAGGTTCTTCCGCCGGTATTCCCACACCGACAACTTGAAGGGCGCGGCCCGACGGCCGCGCCCCTCGCGCAAATCATTATTCTTCTTATTCGATCTCGAGACGTTTCGTCTCGCTCTTCTTCTCCTGTTTCTTGGGCAAGGTCAGCTTCAGCACGCCCTCGTCAAGCTTTGCCTTGATCTGATCGGTCTGTATGGCCGATACGTCGAAGGACCGGCTGTATTTGCCGTAAGACCTTTCGCAGCGCAAATAGCTGCCCTTCTTGTCTTTCTCCTCGTGCTCGGAGTGCCTCTCCGCGTTTATCGTGAGCACATCCCCGTCAAGATCTATGCCGATATCTTCCCTTTTGAAGCCCGGCAGATCCGCTTCGAGCAGGTAGCTGTCGCCCTTATCGGATATATCGGTTTTGAATTCCGCTATATCCTCGCTGTGGAAAAATCCCGCGAAGGGCTCCTCGAAAAATGCCTTTTCGAGCTCCTCCATCTCACGGAACGGATTGTAGCTCATTTCCTTTTCTTCTCTGCGATACGGTATAAGTCCAAACATAATAAATACCTCCTCAAAATATAATTCCGAAAAACGTATTTTTTATGCCTGCTTCGGGTTTTCTCTCCCCGGTTCATCCCGCCGATCGGACAGGCGGCTGATCGGTATCGTACCTGCCCATTTCACATCGCCTCCGGTTTCTCTTCCTTTTGTTTACGCTTACATGGTAGCATCGGTTTTGGCATATTGTATGAACAAAATATGAACAAATCGTAAACTTTAGCACTCTCAGCATTAGAGTGCTAAAGTTGTTTTCGCCGCGCTCTCAGCTCTCCGCCGTCTTGACAGCCGAACGGCAATAAACTATTATGACCTTAGAAAGGAATGGTCATTGATATGAAAGCAGAGCTTTACGCCGACAGACACTTTCCCATAGGCGACATAGACAAACGCATCTACGGTTCCTTTATCGAGCATTTGGGCCGCGCCGTTTACAACGGGATCTATGAGCCCGATCATCCCACGGCGGACGACATGGGCTTTCGCGGCGACGTAATGGAGCTTGTCAAAAAGCTCGGCATACCCGTTGTCCGCTATCCCGGCGGAAACTTTGTTTCCGGATATAATTGGGAGGACGGCATCGGTCCCCGCGAAAACCGGCCCCGCAGGCTGGAACCGGCCTGGAATTCCATCGAGCCCAACACGATAGGCATAGGCGAATTTCAGCTGTGGGCGCGCCGCGCCGGCTGCGAGCCCATGCTGGCGGTAAATCTCGGCACCCGAGGAGCGGCCGAGGCGAAGGATCTGATAGAATACTGCAATTTTCCCCGCGGCACGAAGCTGAGCGATCTCAGGCGCAGCCACGGCTATGAAGAGCCCTTCGGCATCAAGTACTGGTGTCTCGGAAACGAGATGGACGGCTCATGGCAGATGGGTCACAAGACCGCCGAGGAATACGGCCGTCTCGCCGCGGAGACCGCCAAGCTCCTCAGGATGGTCGATCCGTCCGTGGAGATCACCGTATGCGGCAGCTCCTCCTCCGGCATGGCCACCTTCGGCCAGTGGGAAGAGACCGTGCTCGGCCACACCTATGACCTGGTGGACTATATTTCCCTGCACAGCTATTACGGCAACCGGGACAACGACACCGCTCAGTACCTCGCCTGCTCAAAGGATATGGACAGCTTCATAAGCACCGTCGCTTCCATATGCGACGTGGTCAAGGCCCGCCTGCATTCCGACAAGACCATGATGCTCTCCTTCGACGAATGGAACGTGTGGTTCCACTCCAACGAGCAGGACAAAAAGGTGGAGAAATGGAGCGTCGCCCCGCCTCTGCTCGAGGACATATATACCTTTGAAGACGCCCTTGTGCTGGGCTGCCTGCTCATAACCCTGCTGCGCCATGCCGACAGGGTCAAGATGGCCTGTCTTGCGCAGCTCGTCAACGTGATCGCTCCGATAATGACCGAAAACGGCGGACGCTGCTGGGCGCAGACGATATACTATCCCATGCTCCACGCCTGCTCATACGCCTCCGGCAAGACCCTGCGCAGCAGCGTGAGCTGCGAAGAGTACGACGCGGGCCGCTACGGCACCGTGCCCTATCTTGAAAGCGTCGTCACGGTCGATGAGGAAAAAAGGCAGATAACGGTCCTGGCGGTAAACCGCTCTCTCGATGAGGATATGGACCTGACGATAGAGCTGTCCGGCTACGGCAAGCCTGTCAAAACGGAGCATATCGCCCTGCGCTGCCCCGATCTCAAGGCCGTCAACAGCGCAGACAGGCCCGATGCGGTCCTACCCGAGATCGTTCCGCCCGCGGAAAAGACCGTTCTTTCAAAACACAGCTGGAACGTGATACGCTTCGGCTACTGACGGTGACGGATATGGATAAACGCTGTCTCGGCGTGGAGCTCGGCTCCACGCGCATAAAAGCCGTAGCCATAGACGAAGACCGCCGCCCCGTCGCCTTCGGAAGCCATACCTGGGCAAGCAGCTTTGAAAACGGGCTGTGGACCTACGATCTTGACGAGGTGTGGGAGGGTCTGCGCGCCGCTCTTTCGGAGCTTGACGGGCGTGAGCTGATCTCCGCCGCGGGCATATCCGGCATGATGCACGGTTATCTCGCCTTTGACAGTCAGTGGCGTCTGCTTACGCCTTTCCGCACCTGGCAGAACACCGTGACCGGCCGGGCCGCGGCCGAGCTGTCGGAGCGGTTTAGCTTCAATATCCCCCAGCGCTGGAGCATAGCCCATCTGTATCAGGCTTTTCTCAACGGAGAGGAGCATCTTTCGCGCATTGCCCATATCACCACTCTTGCCGGCTATGTGCACTATATGCTCACCGGCGTGAACGCCGTGGGCGTGGGCGAGGCCTCGGGCATGATGCCCGTGGACAA
>JAGDDB010000336.1 GCA_017958265.1 Oscillospiraceae bacterium
TCCCCTCCTCTCATCTCAGTTTCTGAAGTATCAGCGAAGCGTTCAGATCCGCTTTTTTCTCAATGCGGGGTATATGTATATCCATGTTTTCTTCAAATTCGCGGAGATTGATAAGGCCGAGCTCGTCAAATACCCTCAGGCAGACGTATATGCGGCCTAAGGAGGATATGCCCGTATGCAGCGCGATATCGGGCAAAAGCTCGTCCAGGGGTTCGAGAAATCTTCTCGATCTCTGAATGATATTGTTCCAGACCTTGGCGAATTCCCCCCGTTCGGGCAGCAGCAGGGCGTTTTCCACCGGCAGCATGGCGGCGCCGGCGAAAAAGCGCCGGGCAAGCTCGAGCGTGGGCTCGTCGCCGCACCTGGAGGCGCGCACATCCTTCAGCAGCAGCTGCACCGATCGTGTGCCTCTGAATTCGTTTATCCCGGGCTCGAACGCCAGATCGACCGTCGCGCCGGCATGTACGCCGAGCTCCTTCGCCGATACCGAGAAGAACACGCATTCAAAGCTTCTCCCATCCCGGCTCACGCGCAGCTTTACGTGCCTGTCGCCGCCTATGGGCGTAACGGACTCCACATTCATGTTCCTCAGGCACAGCGACGGCGGCGGATTTCCGCTGCCCCAGGGCTCCATGGCCTTAAGGCCCTCTATATCCCTGAGAGTAAGCATGGACGGATCGTCCACGCAGAAATCCACCGGCAGCTTCATCTGGAAAAAATCGCCCTCGGTGAAGTTGTAGTACTCCGTAAGCTTGCCTCTGAATTCGTCTATCGCGTCCCTCTGCAGCGTAAGTCCCGCGGCAAGCGCGTGGCCTCCGAAGGAAGTGAGCGGCGTCCGGCAGTAGTTCAGCGCCATGAAAATATTGAAATTGCCGAAGCTGCGGCATGAGCCGCGTCCGCTGTCTCCGTCCAGGCATATCACCACCGCGGGAACTCCGAAACGCTCCGCAAGCCTCGATGCGACTATGCCGGACACTCCGTGATGCCAATTATCGGAGGCAAGCACTATGGGCGAGGATACGCGCCCGCTCTTGCCGAGCTGTTCGAGCGCCTCCGAATAAACGCGGTTTTCAACCTCTCTGCGCTCGTTGTTCATATCGCACAGCGACTTTGCCAGAGCGTCTGCTTCTCTCTCGTCCTCGGACATGAGCAGCTCGAACGCCGTGCGGACATGTCCCATGCGGCCCGCCGCGTTCAGCTTGGGCACTACGGAAAAGCTGATGTCCGACCCGCTCACCTTTTCGCGGACGAGCCCGAGCTCGTTGAGCAGACGGTTCAGGCCCAGTCTGCCCGCTCCGTGCAGCACCTCGATGCCGCGGCGTATTATGGCCCTGTTTTCGTCCACAACGGGCATCACGTCCGCGATCGTGCCCATAGCCGCGAGCTCCCCGTAGCGGGCAATGATCCCGGCGGTGTTCTCCGGCCCCTCCGAGGCGCATACGAGCTTGAAGGCCACGCCCACTCCCGCAAGCCCCTTGAAAGGATACGGGCAGTCCAGCCTGCGCGGATCCACCACGGCGCAGGCCTCCGGCAGCGGGCCGAGGCATTCGTGATGATCGGTCACTATTACGTCCATCCCCATGCGCCGCGCGGCTCTTATCTGCTCGAACGACGTTATGCCGCAGTCAACGGTGATGATCAGCGTCACCCCGCTGGCGCAGATCTGTTTCAGAGCTTCCTCGCTCATGCCGTAACCCTCGGTGAGCCTTTCGGGTATATACGCCCGGCAGGAAAGACCGAGAGAGCGGATATAATCGGTCATCAGCGCCGTGGAGGTAAGACCGTCCACATCGTAATCTCCGTATACCGCCACCTTTTCTCCGGCGGCGACCGCCCTGCGGATGCGAAGGACGGCCTTATCCATATCCTTCATGAGGAACGGATCGTGAAGCATTTCGATATCTTCCCTCATGAATTCTCTGACGATATACGGGTTGACCAGACCGCGGGAGCACAAAAGCGAAGCAAGCAGCCGCGGGTAACCGGCCCCGCGGAGCGTGGCGGCGTCGGTCTCGCTGTACTGTCCGACCCACCAGCCTTCAAAAGCTCTTGCCTTCATTTTCGCGCCCCCTTTCGTCGTTTATAAAAAGTATTTTAAAATTATATCAAAGAAATCGCGTTTCAACAAGATGCGCCGGCCGAAAAATGCCGTTTCCTTACGCAGACCCGGCTTTGCGGGGCAATGACCCCGTCAAAACCGCGTTCTTGCGCGAAAAGCTCCCCCCGCGCGTGCGGCGGGATGCTCCTCCTTCTCCGCTCGCGCGGCAAAGCCCGGCTATTTCATCCACGGGAAGATGATGTGCGCTCCCTCCGCATCGTACACCGTCCAGCTCCTTAAAAGGAAAAACAGCACTACGGCAGCGGCGAGCAGGCCGAGCAGGATCAGCAGAAGGACCGACAGGATCTTTTTCAGCGGAAGAGAGGAACGGTAGGTCTTGTTCTTCACGGCTGCTCCAGCTCGTGTATCAGCCCGACTCTGCGGGCGTGGCGGCCTCCCTCGAACTCCGCGGAAAGAAACGTCTCGACGATTTTCAGCGCCAGGCCCGCGCCCACCACGCGCTGGCCCAGAGAGAGCATGTTGGCGTCGTTATGCTTTCTTGCCATTTCGGCGGTAAAGCAGTCCGAGCAGCAGGCGCAGCGTATGCCCTTTATCTTGTTTGCGGATATGGCCATGCCCGCGCCGGTACCGCATACGAGTATGCCCCTGTCGCATTCGCCGCTCGCCACGGCCCGGGCCGCGGCCCCGGCATACACCGGGTAATCGCAGCTGTCCGAAGAGAACGTGCCGTAATCCCTGTACTCCAGCCCCTTTTCGTCAAGATACTCCATGAGAGCCTTTTTCAGCTCAAGTCCCGCGTGGTCGCTGCCCAATGCGATCATAATAAATAACCCTCTTTCCCGAAGCCGAGGCTTCCTTATTGTATTTATATTATTGTATTAAACCTTCCCCAAAGCGGATATCAGTAAGGCCACATTCCGCCGAACCATCTCCACAGCACCGACAGCTTTTCCGAGCACACCGCGCCGGTCAGCACCGGATAGAACAGCGCGAAAAGCCCCGCGCATATCCCCGTGCTCGCCGCCGCGACGGGAATGAAAAGCTTTCTCGAACGCCTGTGGATATCGCACAGCACATAGCACATTGCCGCGGCGAGGAAGACCGTGCAGGGGAAATAGTGATAAATGAACGCGCAGCGGCTTATCACCGCCCACGGCAGCAGCAGAGAAAGCCAGCCGCACAGGATAAAGGCGGCTTTTCTGTCGCCCCGGGCCGTCTTGAACGCCATGCATACCATGGACAGCAGCCCGCTCCACCAGAACATGGGGTTCCCCCACGCTCCGAAGGAGGATCTCGTCCCGTCGCCGAAATACCTGAGGTAATACAGTATCGGTCTTATATCAAGGATCCACTGCCACCATTCCGACTGATACGGATGCGTCGCTTCCAGCCCGCCGTGATAATTCAGCATGTATTTCTGATTATCCCAAATGATCTTGAAATGCTCCGCTCCGAAGAGCTTCGCTCCCTCGGCCCGGGCATAGGGGATATAGGCAAGGCAGTATATCGCTGCGGGTATCAGCACGAAAAACAGCAGCGACCACAGCACCGTCGCCGTGAGATAGCGCGCTTTGCCGCCGCGGCGTCTGAGGCAGAATATCTGTCTGAGCAGCCATATCGCCGCCAGACCCGCTCCGCCGTATATGACCGTCCATTTCGACGCCGCTCCTACGCCGAAAAACAGTCCGCTCAAAAACAGCGGCAGCAGCGTTTGCTTTACGGGCGCGTCGGGCGGGAGCGAATAATACCGGTACATGCACGCGAACATCAGCAGCACGAAAAAAGTCGCGTAGGTATCTATCGTCGCTATGCGCGTCTGAACGAAGTGCATGAAGTCAAGCGCGAAAATGACCGTGCCGGCCGTCGCCGCCGCGCTGCTTCCGAACATGCTTTTAAGAAACACATACATCACCGGCAGCATGAGACAGCCGAAGAGCGTGCCCATAAAGCGCCAGCCGAACGGATCGAGGCCGAACAGACGTATTCCCAGGGAAATAATGAGCTTTCCCAGCGGCGGATGGGTTATTTCATAAGGCTTTATGCCGTTTATATGCTCCCACGCGGTGCGCACATGGTAGATCTCGTCGAAATAGCTGCCGTTGAGCCGGCTCGGCACGGCCGGGACAAGCTCCTGCTCATCCGTCGCCCCGCCGCCGCCCTTAAGCTCGAGCCGCTCTCCCCCGGGACCGAACGCGGCCAGCTCCTGCAAATACAGCGGCGAGCCGGAAACGCAGGTCACGCGGATATATTTTGTTTCTTCCGAGCCGGTTTCGATGCTGTTCCATTTCAGCACCGCCTTGTAGTCCTGCTCCAGGGAGCCCTGCCCGGTCCACTCTTCCCCGTCCGGAGAAAACTCCACCGTACACGCTCCCGCGGTGGGGCCTGCGTACCACCACAGCTCGGATACCTCCCGGGGCCGGCTGAGCTCCGCTTCGAAGCTGTCTCCCCTTTCGGTGAAAATATACGGTTTTTCCGGCACCCGTCTGTCGCCCAGCCCCGTGAAGGCAAGCAGCGCGTACAGCACCGTGATCACCGCGGCGGCCCGGACGTCCTTTTTTGAGGATGTGTGCCATACGCAGTTTTCCCTGCGCCAGTTGAAGCCGAGCACGAAAAACGCCGCCGCGCAGGACGCCGTCAACCCCGCAAGGATCGCCGGGAGCAGGTTCATCCGATCGCCTCCGCAAGCGCCGCTATATACTCCGGTCCCGTTCCGCAGCAGCCGCCCGCATAAGCCGTTCCCAGCTCGATCACCGGCAGCATCAGCTCGGCAAAGAGCTGCGGGGAGAGCTTATATTCGCCCGTTTTGGGATCGGGCATGCCCGCGTTGGGCTTTGCTATCATAGGCAGAGAGGTACATTCCCTGAGCCGCTTCATCAGCGGCAGCGCCTCGCCGGGCCCGAGCGAGCAGTTTATGCCGACGGCGTCGGCTCCCGCGGCCTCCATGCGTTCCGCCATGTCTTCCACGCTGCAGCCGCACATGGTCCGGCCCCCCGCCTGAAAGGTCATAGTAACGAACACCGGCATATCGGACACGCTTTTTATCGCTTCAAGGGCTATGGCAGCCTCTTCCACATCCCACATGGTCTCTATCACCGCCATATCGGCGCTTTTCCCGGCTTGGGCAAGCTCGGTATACAGCTCTCTTGCCCTGTGCTCGCTGAGCTCCCCGTAGGGCTCGAGCATTTCGCCTATGGGGCCTACGTCCAGCGCGACAAGCACCTCCGCCTCTCCCGCGGCCGCTCTCGCGTTATCCAGCGCCGCCTTCGTCAGCTCCGCCGCGCCGTATCCGCAGCCCCTGAGCTTATGCGAGTTCGCGCCGAAGCTGCAGGCGTATATTATCCTGCTGCCCGCGTCGATATAGCTGCGGTGGATGGCCTTTACCGCGTCCGTCGCGGTGATGTTCGCCGTCTCCGGCCAGCGGCCCAGGTCCACGCCCCGCTTTATAAGCTGCGTGCCCATAGCTCCGTCGAGCAGTATCGGTCTGTTCATGTACAACACCTCATATTTCCGTATATTTCCCCACAGAGAAGAAATATACAAGCCTCTGTTTCACTTTTTTCCCCGTTATCCGCTCCAGCGCCGACGCATAGGCCGCCAGCTGCGGGCGATATGCCGCCGCCCTTTCCTCAAGCCGATCCTCCCGGATACGGTCGGTCTTGAAATCGATCACGCTCAGCTCTCCCGCCTCCTCGATGAAGCAGTCCACCACGCCCTGAAGCAGTATCTTTCCTTTTCCGTCCGGATAATACTCCGAGGCGGGCACGAGCAGCGAAAACTTGAATTCCCTCGTTATTTTGTCGGCCTTCAGCACGCGTCTGCCGAGCGGCGAAGCAAAGAAGGCGAGTATCTTTTCCGCCGTCGCCGCCTCCGCCTGCTGCGGAGTGATCATCCTCTCCGTCAGCAGCCGTTCCTTTTCGGCCTCTATCTCTTCCGCGGAGCCGCAGCGGCCGTAGTCTATATACTGCATAACGAGGTGCAGCGCGGTGCCCCGCTCGGCCGGAGTAAGGCCCCGGCTCTCGCTTATGAAGGCCGGTCTTCTCAGCGTCCCCGCCTTCCGGGAGGGCGGCAGGCTCTCCGCTTCCTCGGCGGCCTCCGCCGCGGCGGCGCCGCCCTTGAGCTCCGTGGCGGTCAGCTTTGAAGGCAGCCGGGTATCCGTGATGCGCTCATAGCTCCATACAAGACTCTGTTTTATCTTTTCCGCAAGCTCATTGCTGAAAACCGGCCCGCGAGCCTCCGTTTTCGCGCTTTCCGCCTCCGTATCGTCCCCCGCGGCGGCGCGAATGATCGGCCAGCCCAGCGCCGACGCGGCGGTGAGCAGCCAAACCGCCGGGGATCTGCTGCTTTCCAGCTCCTGATACTCCGCGCCTCCCTCCGCCGTAGCCGCGGCGGAGCTGAGGGCGCCGTCGGCGTCGGAAGCGGAGCATATCGCCAGCAGCTTGTGCTTCGCCCGCGTCATCGCGACATAGAGTATGCGCATCTCCTCGGACAGCAGTTCATTGTCCGTCTGCGCGGCAATGGCCAGCTTCGGCAGTGTGGGATACTCTATCCCGCGCCGCCTGTCCGTTCTTTTGCTGCCCGCGCCGAGCTCCGGATGTATCAGCAGCGGTTTTCTCAGATCGGCCTTGTTGAATTGGGAAGACAGGCCGGCCAGCACCGCCACCGGGTATTCCAGACCCTTTGAGTTGTGCACCGAGCTTATAAGCACGCCCCTGCTGCCCCCTCCGGAGCCCGGCAGCTTCACGCCGCCGTTCTCGGCCGCCTCCCTGATCTGTTTTACGAAGCTGAACAGCCCTCTGTATCCGGATCTTTCATAGCTGCGGGCATAGTCCAGCAGCGCGTACAGCCCTTCCGAGGACCCGGGCGTTTCCGCTTCCGCTATCGCGGGAAGCATGGTTTTCTCATATATATATCCGAGCAGCCTGTCCGTGGGCATATCCGATGCGCACAGGCGGAAATCTTCGAGCAGCTCAAGGAAGGAAGCGCACTTTTCCCTGCATGACGTCTCCCCGGCGCCCTCTTCCCCCGCGGCTGCGGTGAGCGCGTCGTAAAAGCAGCCGTCTTTTTTCGCGGCGCGTATCTCCGGAAGCTCGTGCGCGGTAAAGCCCCACACGGGCGAGCGCAGCGCGGCGATCAGCGGGATGTCCTGCCGGGGATTGTCCGTGATCTGCAGTATCGAAAGCGCGCAGAGCACTTCCTTTCTTTCGCTTATGTCCTCCTCGGCTCTCTGACTGCGGGCTTCTATCCCCCTTCTCTCCAGCGCCTCCGCGTATATCTTTTCCTTTCCCTTGGCGGCCCTGAGAAGTATCGCGATATCCTCCGGTCTCAGAGCCCTTCCCTCGATCGTTATGCCGGAAGAGAGCAGCCGGTCTATCAGTCCCGCGGTATAACCCGCCTCGTCGCTCAGCCTGTCGCCGTCGGTCTCAAGCAGGTGCAGCTCAAACTGCGCGCCCGCGCCCTCCGCCTTTTCCGGGGCCCGGCAGCGCAGCTCCTCGCGCCCGGCATAATCCAGCTCTCCGAGCCCGCGCGTCATTATCAGTCCGAAAAGGCCGTTGACCGCGTCGATCACGCCTTTGTCGGAACGGAAGTTGTCCGCGAGCACTATGCGGCGTCCCTCCGGAGAGGGAACGTCGGAAAAGCGCGTGTATTTTTCGAGAAATATGGATGGATCGGCCAGTCTGAAACGGTAAATGGACTGTTTGACGTCGCCGACCATGGTGATATTCCCGTTTCCGCACACGGCGGAGAATATGGCGTCCTGAACGCGGTTGCAGTCCTGATATTCGTCTACCAGCACCTCGCGGTAGCGCGCGGCGATCTGTCGGGCCTGTTCGTTCGGCTCCCCGTTCTCGTCTGTGAGCAGCCGCAGGGCCATATGCTCCAAATCGTTGAAATCCAGCGCGCCGCGCTTCTTTTTTTCTTCCCCGTAGGCCGCCGAAAAATCGATCACCAGCCTGAAAAGCTCGTCCGTACACGGCTTGACCGCCTCAAGGTCCTCCCGGTGCCCCGCGCTGTCGGTATCAAAGACTTTTTTCAGCGAGGACATGGCCTTTTTGCATTTTTCTCTTATCAGCCTTGCCCGCTCGATCTCGGGGCCGATGTTTTTCAGCGGTTTGAGCCGCGGAAAAACGGGCTCTTCGCAGCGGCACGCGCTGTCCCAGCCCTCGCGGACGGCGTCGAGGAAATTTTTTATCGACGCCGCCGTTTCCCCGAAGGAGGGGCCGTAGGCCGAGGCCGCGTCGCTGTCTGCCATGACGAGGGAAAGCGCCTGTTCCGTGCGCCTGAGCCAAAAGGCGCAGCGGTCCGCCGCGCGGCGCAGCAGCAATTTTCCCCAGAGGGTCTCGCCCGCGTCTCCGCCGAATACCGGCTCGGCGATGCGCTGCCCGAGCCATTTTTCCGGATAGGGATGGCCCTGTACCGCTTCATAGCAGTCTTTTACCGTTTTTACCAGCGCGCTGTCGTCGCGCCCTGCGCCAAGGGTGTCGGCAAGGGCGCGGAAACCGTCCGTCATTTCCCGGTAGCGCTCCGCCAGCACGCCGTCGAGCACTTCGCCCTTTATGACCTCGGCCTCCGTGTCGTCCAGCTGCCGGAAATCCGCCCTGATGCCGCACAGCTGCGCGTTTTCCCGCAGTATCGCCCCGCAGAAGCCGTGTATGGTGCTTATCTGCGCCCTGTAAACCAGGGCTGTCTGCCGTCTGAGATGCGCGCTGCCGGGCTGTTGGGCCAGGCGCTGATACAGTCTTTCGAGTATCCTGCCCCTCAGCTCCTCCGCCGCTGCCCGGGTAAAGGTTATCACAAGGAAGCGGTCAATATCCGTTCCCTCGCTCTCAACGATGTTCAGCAGTCTTTCCACCAGCACGCGGGTCTTTCCCGAGCCGGCTCCCGCGCTTATGAGCAGCGGCCCTCCGCGGTGCTCTATCGCCGCCGCCTGAGCCGGAGTAAAATCAAACTCAGCCGTTTTCGCCGCCCCCTTCCGAGCTTATCTCCTGCCAGAACTCGGCGGCGCCGATCGATCTCTGCTGCCTCGCTCCGTCCCTGCTCTCGTCAAAGGCGCAGGCCTCGGTATACGGGCAGTAATCGCACGGCCCCTCCTTGCCCTTGAACAGGGGATTTGCCTCTATGCTCCCCCCGGTCAGGCAGCGGCCCATCTCCCCGAGCAGCTTGTCCACATATCTGCTCAGCTCGGCAAACTGTCCCGCGCCGGCTATGCTGCCCTGCAGCTCGCCTTTTTTGAATTCGACGGGGAGATACCTGGTATCTCCGTCGTTCTCCATTGCCCCGACCACTCTTTCGTCGGCAAGTATCAGTCCGCTGCGCTTCAGCTTTTTCCTTCGCTCCTCGGCTATCTCTTCGTCCGACGCGTTTCTTGACGCGGCTATCGTAATGTCCCTCGCCGGGCAGTACAGCACTCCCGCCGGGATGACCTCCCGGCCGTAGCGCTCTTTCCCGTGCTCGGCAAGCACGAAAAGGTAAATGAGCATCTGTATGCCCCTGCCGTAGCGTATGTCCGACAGGCTGAAGCTTTTTTTGCCCGTTTTATAGTCCGCCACGCGCAGATACAGCCTGTCGCCGTCCTGCCAGCCGTCTACCCTGTCCACAACGCCGCTCACCTTAATATCGCCCGCCCGGGCCGCGGGCATGTCGGCGCCGTCGGCAAAGCGCAGCTCGAAATCGAACGGCTCGAAATCCGATACCGCCAGCTCCCCGGCCACGTCCAGCACTATGGCGTCCACCGTCTCTTTCAGACGGGCGAAAAGATAGGCAAAGCGCGGATCGTTCAGTTCTCCGCCCGTGAAATACCGCTCCACGTATTTTCCCGTATATTCTCCGGCCAGCGCGCGCAGCTCGTCCGGATCCAGCGCGGCAAAGCCGCCCTTTTCCTTCGCGGCCCTTGCCGTGTTTTCCAGCACGAAATGCACGAAGCTGCCCAGCTCCGGCGGATCGAAAGCCGCTTTTTTCCTCTTGTCGGCCTTAAGGCCGTATTTCATGAAATACATGAACCGGCATTGGCTGAAGTCCTCCGCGCGCGATGCCGAGAGGCGTATGTTCCTGCCGTAAAGCCTGTCCACGCTGCGGCGGCTCAGTCTGCCTCTTTCCCGGCTGACCGCCGCTCTGACCGCCTTAAGACGCTCCGCGTCCGTGCAGGTCTCCGCCTCGGCGCTGCCGGCAAGGGCATAGCTGAAGCACGGTCCCGGCGCCGCGGCCATGTACGCCCTGTCCGTGGCGTCCGTGGAGACGGTTTTTATGCCGAGTATTGCCTCGGCGCGGGTCATGAGCAGCGAGGGACGGCTGTTCTTTCCGCCGGAATAGCTGACTATAAGCCTTTCCGAGGCCGCGGCTGTCAGCTGCCACAGCTCGCAGAGCCTGCGGCTGACCGCCTCGTCCCTGTCGGAGATGAGCCTTATGCCCAAATCGAAGAGGGTCTTTTTTTCGTCCTCGGAAAACAGTCCGCCCGCGTCCGTGCTGCCGGGAAGCGCCGTATCGTCGGCTCCGAGTATGAGCAGACAGCGGGTCCTGTGCATCCTCGCCCGTGTCGTGCCGCCCGTGCTCACGCTGTCCAGCGTGGGCGGGATAAGGCCGATATCGCATACCGAAAGCAGCAGCTCCAGTATGTTTCTGAATTCGTCCGCGTTCATGGGCGTGTCGCCCAGCACGGCGCAAAGCCTGTCAAGACAGTCTATAAGCACGTCCCAAAGTCGGGCGTACTCCGCGGCCTCGCCGCTCATTCCCGCCCGGGCAAGCCGCTCCGCCTTCTCTTCCAGAGCCTCCGCAAGTCCCGTTTTTTCGAAAAATGCGTACAGCGCCGCGGCGGCCTTCCCCGCCGTGTCCGCCTTTTCCATATCCTTCGCCAGCCCCTCCAGCGGACCGGCGACCCGGCGGCGGTATCCGTCTATGAGCTCAAGCAGCTTCTCGTCTTCTTCGGTCTTTTCCTTTGCAAAGCCCCTCGGGTTCATGTCCCAGCTTTCCGCCCGGGTCCAGGCGCTCCCGCGCACGCCCCACATAAGGCAGTAGTTTTCCAGCAGGTCGCATTCGTCCGGACTCAGTCCGGCAAGGCCCGTCTTTATATATCTGAATATGCTCCCGTAACTCCAGCCGCCCCGCACCGTGTCCAGCGCTTCGAGCGCGAATGCGATAATGCTTTTTTCCCGCAGCTCGCTCTTTTCTCCGGAGTAAAAGGGTATGCCGTAATCCGAAAAAACGCTTTCGATATAGCTGCCGAGCTTTTCATAGTCCGCCGCGGCCACCGAAAAATCCGAAAAGCTCAGCGAAGGGTCGAGGCGCATCAGCTCGAGTATCCTTCCCGCGGCAAGACGGCATTCGTCCAGGGGCGAGTCGGCCCTGTAAAGCTCCACCGCACCGCAGTCCCCCTCGTACGCGGGCACGCCGTGATCGTACAGCCCGTCGCGCAGGCGGGTAAGGGCGCTCTCCTCCGCCTTCGGCAGCGTGACGGTCTCAACGGGTACGAAGCGCTTTTCCGCCGCTTCCTTCAGCGCGAAATAAGTGCGCTCGGCCAGCCTGAAATGCTCGCCCGCGCCGGGGCGAAGGGCCAGCGCCACGGTCACGTCCGTGCCTCTGCGCAGCACCGAGTCGATAACGGCGAGCTCCGCCGACGTAAAATCCGTAAAACCGCTTATGTAAAAGCCTCCGCCGCCCACGCCGCTGTCATATATCGTGTCGGCAAGCCTGTGTATCCTGTCGCGGCTGTCTCCGAGACTGCGCTCGAGCACGGCGCGGTACGCCTCGGCTATGACCGCAAGATCGTACAGCTTGTCGGCAACGAAGCCCGAGGCCTCCCCGCTCGCCCTCATCAGCGCGTCCGGGTCGGTATACGAGCTGTCCAGCTCCTCCAGCGCGTCAAGCAGCATAACAAGAAATTCCGCGCGGCGCCCGCGGTCGCCGTAATGGCGCAGCCGGGATGAGGCCGCCTCCATGGCAAGACTGAGCAGCAGCAGCTTTCCGCCCTTGTCCGGCACGGGATCGGCAAGGCCCCCCATCTGCGCGGCGACCCGGGTGTATAAACGGGTAAAGCTCAGCACCTCGGCGTACAAACACGCCCGGCTGCCGCATTCTCCCGCCAGCTCTCTCTCCGCCCTGTGGGAAAGCTGCTCCGGCACGAGCAGCACCATATCGCCCCGGCGATCGTCCATCCGCTGCTTTATAAGCCCGGTGATCTTCGCCGACGCTGCGCCGTCCGTATCCGCAAGTATGAATTTAAGCATTCTCCACCTCTTTGCGCCGCCGCACGCTCCGCTTTATATAATATAATAGTAATGTATTATACCACAATCACGCGGAAAAAACATTGCTTTTGCTCTCAAAAAATGGCCGTATCTTTCTCGAAAAAAACGCAAAAAAGGGATTGACAAGGTTTAGAGGGCGTGATATATTAAGCAAGCTGTCGCCGATGGCGGCGGCGGGTGTACCTTGTAAATTAAACAATGCGAAACAGAAGCAAACGCACCAAAAGGGCGCAGCATCAAA
>JAGDDB010000337.1 GCA_017958265.1 Oscillospiraceae bacterium
CGGCGGCGGGCTATGCCGTATTCAAAGACGCAAAGCTCGTCCGCTTCATAGACAGGTATTTCGCCCACGGCGTAAATCTTCTGATCGGCAAAATGGAAGGAGATATCGCGGAGGTGGACGACGGGGAGGGCGGCTTTGCCGCCGTGCGGCTCACTCATTCCGCCGTGCGCTTCTCCGCCAGCTTCGCCTCCGACGGCAGTATCGAGAAGATCACGGCGGATATAAACGTAAAGGGCGATCTGGAACAGCTTCAAAACCCGATTGATATTTATGACCCCGCTGTTACGGACAGGCTTGAAAGCTCTCTTGGGGCGATGGAGAGATACAGAGCGGAGCACGTCATGGAGCTGATGAAGGAGCTGGAGGCGGATTTCTGCAAGATAGGCGTAAGGCTGAGCATGAAATATCCCGTCAAATTTTCGCGCATAGCCGGGGACTGGCCTCGGCAGCTGGCGGCGGCTGAAACGGAAGTCAGGGTAAAGGCCGAGATAATGAGGACCTATGAGGCGGGACTGTCGCCGATCGGAGCATGGAGGGAAGACAATGGAGAGGGACAGCGTCAGCCTTAAGCAGATGACCGCGGCGGTTTTCGCGGGCTTGTTTTCGCCCATATCCCGTCTTTTGCCGAGACAGAGCCTGCTCATAGCGGGAAAAAGCTGTATGGCGGCGCCGCTTTTCGCCCTGCCGCCGCTGCTGCTTATCATGCTGATGTTCATTCGGCTGATGAAAAACAGAAAAGAGGGAGAGGGGCTCGGCGAGGTGCTGAAAACCGCCCTGGGCCGCGGAGCGGGAACGGCTGCGGAGCTGATATTCGGCGTGTGGATCTTGCTGTACGGCGGCTTTATCGCGCGCAGCGGCGCGGAAAGACTGCTCTCCACGGCTTATCCGACGGGCAGCGCCGCTCTGATCGCGGCGGCGATGCTGGCCATGACCCTTGTTTCGGCAATGGGCAGAGTTCGATACGCGATAAGATGCTCGGTAATGCTGTCCGGGCTGTTCGGGGCGGTACTTGCGCTGATATTCATAACGGTCCTTCCGGGGATAAAGCCGCAGTATGTGTGGCCTGTAAACGCCGCGCAGTCCGGCAGGATACTGCTGTCCGCGCTGCCGATAGTGAATGTCATTAGCCCGTGGGTATATTTCGGCTTTCTGGGAGGCTATGTGCGCAGAGAGGAAAAGGCCGCACGTATCGGGACGAAATTTCATATGCTGATATTGGCGGGCGTACTTATGCTGATGATGTGTACGGTCGGCACGGTCGGCCCGGAGCTGATAAGACGGCAGCAGTTCCCGGTGTTCGCGATGCTGAGGAATATAAGCTCCTTAAGGGCCATAGGCAGCCTGGAACCTCCGGTAGTTGCGATATGGA
Source organism: Oscillospiraceae bacterium (assembly GCA_017958265.1). GTDB lineage: Bacteria > Bacillota > Clostridia > Oscillospirales > Oscillospiraceae > UBA1246. The sequence continues at coordinate 1,370 of JAGDDB010000337.1, forward strand.
TGATAACGGATTATGTTTTCGTGACCCTGCTGCTGCTGTCGGCGGCTGAGATATTCACCCGCGTTTTGAAACTGCCCGATCGCAGATACGCCGCAGTGCCCTGCGCCGCGGTGATGTTCATAACGGCAAGAGCGATCGCCCCGAATGAGTTCGTGTTCATGAGAATATCGGAAAGGATCGTGCCGGCAGTCAATCTGAGCCTGATTTTTGCCGCGCTTGCTCTCGCACTGCCTGCAAGTGAGCTCCGGAAAAAAATAAAAGAGAAAAAACGCAAAAAAGGGATTGACAAGGTTTAGAGGGCGTGATATATTAAGCAAGCTGTCGCCGATGGCGGCGGCGGGTGTACCTTGTAAATTAAACAATGCGAAACAGAAGCAAACGCACCAAAAGGGCGCAGCATCAAA
>JAGDDB010000338.1 GCA_017958265.1 Oscillospiraceae bacterium
ACCAGCCCGGTTTTGACGGGCGGCTTTCCGCCTGCACTTCGTTAAAATACTCGACCATCCGGAAAGGATGCTCTGCGTTTTTGACTCGTGCAGACGCAAATCTGCTCCGGCAAAACTCCTTCGGACTTCAAGCGGATGATATTTCAAGTGATTTTCGGCCCGACGATCGCGGGCGGGCTGACGCCCGCCGAGAGCGGAGAGACGAAAAGCGCTGAAAGAGCGCCGTTTGAAGCGTGTTGGTATAGGTTTCGTCTGCTTAAGGGCTGCAACAAAGTATCGGCGCAAATCAGCCCGTGAAAACCGGCAGGTGTTCTACTCCCTTCGCCTTAAACTTAAGGTTAATTCAAGCGGCCCGAGACGCGCCGTGAGAGTATCGAATATTGCCCGCGCCGCCTCCGTCTGCTCGGGGAGCAGTTCAAGAGAAAAATGATCTCCGCGCAGGCGCAGACGGAAATCCGAAAAGCCGAGACCGAACAAAGATGTTTCGCCGTCTTCGATGCGCTCAAGGGCGGCGGCGGTGATGGCCGTGCCCGAGGGAATGCGCGTGGCAAGGCAGGAATAAGAGGGCTTGTCGGCGGTAAAAAGGCCCTCGTCGGCGGAATAAGCGCGTATCTCGGCCTTTGTAAGGCCGCATTCGCGCAGGGGAGAGCGGATACCGAGCTCCGCAAGCGCCTTCATGCCCGGACGGTCGTCAAAGCTGTCGGAAGCGTTCGTGCCGTCGCAGACCATATCAAAGCCGTCGGCCTCCGCGCGGCTTTTGATCAGAGAAAACACACGCATTTTGCAGTGATAGCAGCGGAGAGGGCTGTTTTCGCGTATTTTCGGATCGCTCAGCACTTCCGCGCGGATGATGACGGCGTCCGGATCAAGGCGCAGAACATCGTCCAGCTCGAACTGCGGCTGGAATTCGCTGAAGACCGAGTAACACCGTATGTCCGCGCCGTACTTTCTCGCGGCGTGCATCAGAAAAGCCGAGTCGGTCCCGCCGGAAAAGGCCAGAGCAAAACGCGGATTATCGTCAAAAAATTTTTTAAGATCATCGAGAGAGTTCATAAATCGCCTGCCGATCCCCTTTATACTAAACGGAAATACGCCGTAAAGCGCGATAATGTTGACTTTTTGACAAGCGTATTATATCATTGCAATATAGCATTTACAATCTTTATTTCGAACTGATCAAACCGGTAACGTAGAACAAAATTACATCAAAGGGAGACAAAAAGATGCTGACGAAAAAACAGAACATGATCGAAGTTATGAAAGGCTCGGCAGGAAACCCCGACAGATTCTGCAACAGCTACGAGGCTGTCCAGCTGGCGTATACGCCGGTTATGATGGCCGGAAATTTCCCCAGGAAGGGCGGACCCGATACGGTGAACAGCTGGGGAGTTACGATGAGCTATCCGGAGAATGTGCCGGGCATGTTCCCGGTGCATGACGCCGAGCATATAGTTATCAAGGATATCGAGCATTTCCGCGACTATGTAAATCCCCCGACGGTCATGTTCCCCGAGGAAGCATGGGCTCCCTTTGTCAACATGGCAAACGCCATCGACCGCAACGAATACTTTGTCGCTCCGTTCATGGCGCCGGGTATTTTCGAGCAGAGCCACTATCTGCTGTCCATTTCCGAAGCGCTTGTGGCGCTGTACGAATATCCCGACGAGATGCACGATCTTTACAAAATGCTCACCGACTGGGAGCTGGCATATGCCGAGCAGATCATGAAATACCTCAAGCCCGACGCCATATTCCATCACGACGACTGGGGCAGCCAGAAGAGCACCTTTATGAGCCCCGATATGTTCGAGGAATTCATCCTGCCGTGCTATCAGCAGGTATACGGCTATTTCAAGGAGCAGGGCGTACAGTGCATCATACACCACTCCGACTCCTATGCGGAAACGCTGGTGGACTACATGGTGGATATGAAGATGGACGTATGGCAGGGCGTTATGACCACCAACGATATCCCCGGCCTGGTTAAGAAATACGACGGCAAGCTCACCTTCATGGGCGGCATTGACAACGGCAAGGTCGATAAGGGCGATTGGACGCAGGAAGAGATACATAAGTATGTTTTCGATATCTGCGAAAAGGTCGGCCCGAAGGGCTTTATCCCCTGCACCACCATGGGCGGCGCGGAGAGCATTTATCCGGGCGTTTACGAGGCGGTCATGGCCGAGATCGACAAAGCCAGCAAGGAATTCGTAAAATAATTCAAAAAAGCTTTTGCGCATAAAAATGGCTGCGGCAAAACGGGTGTTTTGCCGCAGCCATTTCAGCCATCCCCTCAAACAAAATCGGAGCCCGGCGAAGCGGGTCCGGTTTTGGGAGGAGGAGCGACGAAGTGAGTGAGAGACGGCGATTAAAAATCGTCGTCGCGAACGATACGCAGTCCGCGACGACGATGGAGCGGATAATGGGAGTCGAACCCACCTCTCAACCTTGGGAAGGTCGCATACTACCGATGTACTATATCCGCGCATTTGAACGGCACAGCCGTTCTTTTTTTTGTGCTGCCCATTTTAACACAGGCGGAATGAAAAATCAATACCGGCCGAAGAAAAAGGGTCATAAACCTTCGCCGCTTTCATATCATCCTAATGTGGGAGAGAAACGATGGAAGCAAGCAGAGAGTTTGACGGCGCGGCGATGCTTCTGCCGAGGCGGATAAGGGACCGTATGCTGTTTTTGGACGGCGACCTGCGGAGCAGAGCCGAGGAAATACGCCTGCGGGGCGGGCGAGGCGCATCGGTAGTGACCGCGTCGGGCACCGTGGCGCTGGATATCGCCGTAACACGAGCGGACATAGAGGAAACGCTCGACAACGCCGTATGCAGCTCCATGCACAGCGCGGCGGACAGCATAAGGCGGGGCTTCGTTACCGCGCCGGGAGGCTACCGGATAGGCATATGCGGGAGCGTGGTGATCAAAGCGGGGGAGAAGAGCGGCATCAGGAACGTGAGCTCGCTGTGTATCCGCATACCCCGCATGTGCCGCTGCGCGGACGAGAGGATAATCAAAGCGGCGGGCGAGGCGTCTTTGCTGGTCGCATCGCCGCCGGCGGGCGGCAAGACGACGCTTATAAGGGATATAGTCCGCCGCCTTTCCGACGGGGGAAGCAGAGTGGCGCTCGTAGATGAGCGGGGTGAGCTTGCCGCAATGAACGAGGGGATACCCCAGCTTGACGTAGGGAAAAACACCGACGTGCTCGAAAACTGCCCGAAAAACGACGCCGTGGAGCTGCTGCTGCGCAGCATGAACCCGCAGTATATAGCCATGGACGAGCTCGGCGGACGGGAAGACATGGAGGCGGTGCGCAGGGCGTCGGGCTGCGGCGTCCGGCTGATCGCGGGGATACACTGCCCCTCGCGGGAAAAGCTTGCCGCGGCGGACATGCCGCCCGGGATATTCGAGAGGGTAGTATTTATAGAAAGAAAAGGCGGGGAGCGCGAATACAGAATGGAGGAATTATGATGCTGCGCATTATCGGAGCGGGGGCAATAATCGTATGCTGTACCCTGCTCGGCATAAACGCCACGGGCAGATCGAAACAGAGGGTCAAGGC
>JAGDDB010000339.1 GCA_017958265.1 Oscillospiraceae bacterium
ATATTCTTGCTCTTGAAACGAGCAGCATACTGAAAGCGCGGTTTTATTCCGAGCCTCTTGATTTTTCCGGTCTTTCCGGAGCCGAAAGAGCCGAAAGGCGCAAAGCCTGGCATGATGAAGCTCTGCAAAGGCTCAAAGGAGTCGACGTAGTGTTCGCCGATCCCGACAACGGCCTGATAGTCCCCTCTGCCGCGGGCAAGCCCAAAGAAAACAAATATGTGATGCCCGATGAGATCGCGGATTATTAGCATCAAAACTCGATCGTGATCTACTACCAGCATCAAGCACGAAGAAGCGACCCGTTTTATATTGACCAACACCGGAGCCTTATCGAGAGTTCCGATTTTGAAGGCGCTTCGGGCCGCGGGCTGAAATTTACCAGAGTATCGCTGCGATACTTCTTCTTTGTTATTCATCCGCATCACGAAGCGGCGATCGCGGATGCGCTCCACGCCGTGTCTTCCTCCGCGTGGAGCCGCTGCTTTTCCCCGGTCGACCTTAGCTGACCGGAGGGTTCTATATCATGTCATGTCAAGAGGCGCGGGCTGTCCCGCGCCTCTGCCTTATCCTGTCCCCAAAAGGGGGCAAAGTCCGTCCGTTTTACTCTGACGTGAGCTGTTTTCGTTCTTCTCTCCGCCGGGCGACCCGGCGCATCTTTTCGTACAGTTCTTCGCCGACGCATTCCCGGGCGTGCCTGCACCACTGCACACAGCTCATCATATCGTTGTAAACGGTAAAGCCGCAGTTTTCGCATTTCGCCTCGGCGTCCACGGAAAAAATCTCTACCTCGGCGCCGCACCGGGGGCAGCGCTTTTCTTCAATGGTGATTTCCCTTGACTTGCTCTGACAGCCCGTAAAGCTCATGTCTTTCGCCTCCCCTTTTTCAGGAATGCGTAAGCTCCGCGACCGTGCCCTTATGGTCCTCCCGGAGCACCCTGTATCCGAAGCCGGCCTTTCCGAGCTCGTTTATGAGCTCGGCGGAACAGCAGTCCATATCCACATGGCGGCTCCAGAGCAGCTCATGGCCCAAGTGGGTTTTAAAATCTCCTATCAGGTTCATTGAGGAGCTGCGGTACTGGCTTTGGGGTATATATACCGTGGCCGCCCTTTTGTCGAATACGACTGCCTCTCCGCTTACTATAAGGAGCACCCCGCTTTTATTGATCACCTGTTCTATCATTTCCGAAACCTGCATCGACATTTTCATTATCTCCCTTCGCCTTGACTTTTCGCCCTTATATTAATATACTGAAAGCGATAATTCCGTTGTTTTTACAACAAATGGAGAGAAAATGAAAAAATATCTGAACGAACTGAAAAACTGTGCTCTTTTCAGCGGAATAAGCGACGGGGATCTGCCCGCCATGCTCTCCTGTCTCGGCGCGCGTGTTTCGGAAATCGAAAAAAACCGGGTCATTTTCGAGGAAGGCTCGGAGGCGAAAACCATAGGCGTGGTCCTGTCGGGCGCCGTGCAGCTGGTGCAGGACGATTACTACGGAAACCGCAGCATAGTCGCTCTGATCTCGCCCGGCGAGCTGTTCGGAGAGAGCTTCGCCTGCGCCCGGGTGGAAAGCCTGCCCGTGAGCGTGGTGGCCTCGGCCGACGGGCGGGTGCTGCTGCTCGATTTTTCCCGAGTCGTTACGACATGCAGCAACGCCTGTAAGTTCCACAGCCGTATGATATTCAACCTGCTGCGTCTGGTAGCCGAGAAAAACCTTGTTTTCAATCAGAAAATAGAGATAACCTCGCGGCGCACTACCCGCGAAAAGCTCATGACCTATCTTATGTATCAGGCGAAGCTCAATAAAAGCAGTTCCTTCACCGTCCCTTACGACAGGCAGGGCCTGGCGGATTATCTCGGCGTGGAGCGCAGCGCGCTGTCGGCGGAGATAAGCAGACTCAGAGCCGAGGGGATCATTGAGAGCCGAAAAAGCGAGTTCAGGATACTGTAAAAGATCGCGGATAAAGTCCGGAGGACTCTATCCGCGATCTTTTTTATACGCTTATTTCTCCCGCGAGGACTTTTTTGTAGTCCTCGTAATTCTTTTTGAGAAGCTCGGGAGTGTTCAGCCCGTAGGGGCATTTCGAGCGGCATTTCCCGCAGGAGATGCATTTGCTCACCCTGCTCATCATGGCCTGCCCCCTCTCGCCGAGCCAGCCCTCCGAGGGCGAGCGGCGCAGCAGCAGCGACATCCTGGCGCAGGTGTTTATTTCTATGCCCATGGGGCAGG
>JAGDDB010000340.1 GCA_017958265.1 Oscillospiraceae bacterium
GAACAGCACCTGCATATACTGATCCTGCGAAAGCTCGGTTATCTTGTCCCTGCTGAGCACCTTGGAGCCGGAGGATATCACCTTGGGCAGTTCGTCGTTCCCGCTGTATCTCACTATCGCGCTGCCGGATGCCTCGCCGCCCAGGTAGATAACTACATAATACGTATCCTCCGACAGCTTGTATATCTCGCCCACCTGTCCCGACAGCTGCGCGGATAACTCCTCCGCCAAAAGCTGAACTTTTCCGTCGCTTCCGCTTTTATAAAGCTCTTCCGCCTCCCTGTTCTTTTCCCCGGTCAGAAAACGCAGGGGGAAAAACAGCACCGCGAACAAAAACACGCATACCAGCGCGGCCGCAGCCGCTATTTTCACCGCGGACGCGCGCCTTTCCCTGCGCAGGTATTCGTTGGCAATATCGGATATGGTGAGATATCCGCTTTCCGCCTCCGGCGTATGATCGTCTTCTTCGCTTTTATGCGAAGCCGCGATATGCGCATTCTCCCTCCGCGGCAGGATCTCCTCCCATATGGCTCTTGCGCTGTCGGGTGAGATCAGCAGGCTGTCCGGATCGTACTTTTCCGCCGCCCCGCCCTGTCCGGGCAGTTGGCGCGGATTGACATGCATCATTTCCGCGATCTCTTTATCGCTCATCTTCTGAAAACTGCGGAAAAATGCCACGGCGGCTGCGAGCCGGTCTTCCGCGCCGGCGGCGGACAGCTTTTCCGCCGCGGCGTTATACGAAAGATATGCTGCTATTCTGTCTATCCAGGTCGGAAAAGCCTCGGGATAAGTCAGCTTGTTCAGGTTTGCGAAAGCCAGCCGATACACCTCCGCCGAGGTCCTCACCGCCGCGCCGTTGTCGCCGGTCACCTTCAGAGCGGCAAAAAACACTCTGCCTACGGTATTGGAAAAGATCGCCCACTTCGCCGCGTCGCTGCCGGCCTGAGCCATTTGAATGAGCTGTTTGTAATCGGCCATGCTTTCACCCCCTTCCGATTTCGAATTGTATCAGAAATCCGCGCGTCAGGCAACACCTGCCGCCTCTCTGCTTTTAACTATTTCCACAAATCTCTGCGCCGCCGGAGAAAGCCCGAGCTGATCCAGCCAGCATGCCCCTATTGCCCGGCCCGGCACAGGCTCGTCCTGCTCAAGTTCAAACATGCCCCCGCGTCCGAGCGCGTGGCCGGAAAACTCCCGTATCACGCAGGCGATGCCCAGGCCGATCTCCGCGTAATCCAGCAGCAGATGATGCGCTCCCAATTCCAGCTGCGGCTGCAGGATCACCCCGCGCGACATGAAGTATTTATCCACATAGCTTCTTGAGTTCGATCTCCGCTCCAGCATGATCAGGGGATATGACGCAAGTTCCGCCGGGCCGATAATGCGCCCCTTCAGCCGCTCGAATTTATCCCCCGCCACAAACACGTCGTGTATATCCATGCAGCTTTCAAAGGTGATCCCCTCCGCCTCCAAAGGCAGATTGACAAAACCTACGTCGATCTGTCCCGCTCTCAGCAGGGCAAGAGTCTCGGTGGAGGTCCGGTTGGTCATTTTCAGCACTATATTCGGGTACAGCTCGTGAAACCGCTGTATCGCCGGCAGCAGGAACCAGCGCGCGGCCGTGTCGCCGGCGCCTATCCGCAGCTCTCCCGCCGACAGTTCCCTTACCTCCAACACTCTGTTTTCTCCCTGGGCTATAAGCGCGAGAGCCGATGAGATATACCCGCTGAGCAGTCTGCCCTCCGCCGTCAGCTCCGCTCCCCTGCCGCTCCTTATGAACAGCCTTGTCCCCGCCGCGTTTTCAAGCTGTCTTATCGCCTGGCTGACCGCGCTCTGACTGATATACAGCTCCCTTGCGGCCTCGGAAAAGCTTCGCGTCCTCGCGGCGGCGTCAAATATCCTGTAAAGCTCTAAGCTTACGTTCATTTTGCATCCTCTCTCCATAAGCTGATCTTATATTCAATATAATAACATAAATCTTTACTTATGGGAAGAGAGGTGTATAATTTAGGGTGTACTGTGTGTAAAACCGTGCTGCGCGGCACGCTGCGGCCGCGTGCGCAGATCAGGAGGAAAACAAATGAGAACAGTAGGCGTAATTTCCCGAGGCATAAGGACGCCCATAATCCGCCGCGGCGACGACCTTGTTTCCATTGTTGCCGAGAGCGTGGCGGCTGCTTCAAAGGCCGAGGGCTTCAGCTTCCGTGACAGGGACATAGTCTGCGTTACCGAATCGGTCGTGGCGCGCGCCGCCGGCAACTATGCCGGAGTGGACGAGATCGCTTCCGATGTTGCGGCGAAATTCGGCTCCGATACCCTGGGAGTGATCTTCCCCATTCTTTCTCGCAACCGCTTTGCCGTCTGTCTGCGCGGCATAGCCAAGGGCGTAAAGAAGATCTGTCTCATGCTCAGCTTCCCTTCCGACGAGGAGGGCAACGAGCTTTTCGACGAAGACCTGCTGGACGAAAAGGGCGTCAACCCTTGGAGCGATGTGCTCAGCGAGGCGGAGTACCGCAAGCTTTTCGGCCGTCAGCTCCATCCTTTTACGGGCATAGACTATGTGGAATACTATCTTGAGCTGATACGCGAATGCGGCTGCGAGGCCGAGGTCATCTTCTCCAACCGCGCCGTGAGCATACTTGACTATACCAAAAACGTCTTAGTGTGCAATATCCACAACCGCTTCCGCGACAAGCGCCGTCTCATCGCCGCCGGCGCCGAAAAGGTGCTTACTCTCGATGATATCCTCAACGCTCCCGTAAACGGCAGCGGATATAACTCAAAATACGGTCTGCTCGGCTCCAACAAGGCTACGGAAGACAGCGTGAAGCTCTTCCCCGAAAACGGCCAGGACATTGTGGACGCTCTGCAGAAGAAGATGCGCGAAATGACCGGACGCGATATAGAATGCATGATCTACGGCGACGGCGCTTTCAAGGATCCCGTGGGCAAGATATGGGAGCTTGCCGATCCCGTGGTATCTCCGGCATACACCGCCGGTCTTTCCGGCACTCCGAACGAGCTCAAGATAAAGTATCTTGCCCACAATGATTTCAACGCTCTGAACGGCACCGAACTGACCGACGCGATAAAAACCTCCATTGTGAATAAAGACGCCGATCTCAAGGGCAAAATGGCCTCCGAGGGCACCACGCCCCGCCGTCTTACCGATCTTATAGGCTCGCTTTGCGACCTTACCAGCGGCAGCGGCGACAAAGGCACGCCCGTGGTATTCATACAGGGCTATTTCGACAACTATTCCCACGACTGATCGCCGAAGTTGACAATACACCCCATTCAAACTATAATTAACAACAGATAGAGCATTTCCGCCTTTCCCGTTTTCGCGGCGGAAACGCGGCTTTTACCGCTTCGATCCGGCCGCGGCGATCTTTATCGCCGCGGCCGTTTTTCCTGCAGCGATCCTTGTTGTTCGTTTTCACGGAAATGATCGCATGAAAAAATGCTCTTTATTCATTTCGACTGTCCCGAGGCAAGCTTTGCCATAGAATGCCTCAGCAGCGCCGGCTCCGTCAGCCGGCTTGCTGACAGCGGCGTTTTGGAGGATCAAATGGAAAAAGACCTTATCGCCGCCATCGCGGCGATCTCTCCCCCGGACCGTGAGGCCATGTCCCGTGCCGAAAAGCGTCAGGCCGCGCTTGCCAAGCCTCCCGGCAGCCTCGGCAAGCTGGAGGAACTGTCCGTGCGCCTGGCGGGGATCACCGGAAAGGTGATAAACCGTATCGAAAAAACACGCATAATCGTGCTTGCCGCCGACAACGGCGTGGTCGAGGAGGGCATCTCCTCCGCTCCGCAGAGCGTCACCCTTGCGCAGGCCGTCAATCTGACCCGCGCGCTGACCGGAGCTTCTTCCATGGCGGCGTATTTCGGCGACGGGCTCGTCGTCGCCGACGTGGGCATAAACGCCCGTGTGGACTGCCCCGAAGTGCTGGACCGCAAGATCGCCATGGGTACCGAAAACCTTGCCGAAAAGCCGGCGATGACCCGCGAGCAGGCCGTTCGCGCCGTGGAAACGGGCATGGAGCTGGCGCGCGCCGCCAAAGACGACGGCGTGGATATAATAGGCGTGGGTGAAATGGGCATAGGCAATACCACCACCTCATCCGCCGTGCTTGCCTCCCTGCTTTCGCTTTCGGCCGAGGATGTGACCGGACGCGGCGGCGGCCTGACCGACGACGGCTTTGCGAAGAAAAAGGCGGTGATCGACTCCGCCCTTGCCCTGCACAGGCCCGATCCCGAAGACCCGCTCGACGTTCTCAGCAAGGTCGGCGGCTTTGACATCGCCGCCATGTGCGGCGTTTTCCTCGGGGCCGCGGCATGCTCGCTGCCCGTCGTGATCGACGGTTTCATTTCCATAGTGGCCGCTCTTTGTGCCGCGCGTCTCTGCGAAAACGTGAAGGCTTATCTTATCCCGTCCCACGCGTCTTTTGAAAAGGGCTACGCCGCCGCGGCGGCCGAGCTGGGACTGCAGCCCTATCTTCTGCTTGACATGCGTCTCGGCGAGGGCAGCGGCTGTCCGCTTGCTTTCCGCGTGGTACAGGCGGCATGTGCCGTCATGAACGGCATGGCTACCTTTGACGGAGCCGGCATAAACGACGATTACCTTACGGAGATACGAGAAAATGAAGATATTTGTTTCGGGCGGAGCTAAAAACGGCAAATCGTCCTTTGCCCAAAACACGGTCAAACGTATGGCAGGCAGCGGCCCGCTGTATTATATCGCCACCATGGAGCCCCATGACGGCGAGGACGACGAGCGCATTCGCCGCCATGTGGCCGACAGGGCCGGCATGGGCTTTCAAACGGTGGAATGCCCGCGGAACATCCTTGACTGTCTCTCCTCCGTCGATACGAACGCCGCTTTCCTGCTCGACAGCGTTACCGCGCTGCTGTCCAACGAAATGTTCCCGCCCCCCCTTTACGAAACCGACGTTCTTGCGGGCAAACGCGTGGCGCTGGAGCTGATCGAGCTGAGCCGCAGAGTGCGCGATATCGTGTTCGTCAGCGATTTCATTTACTCCGACGCAGCCCTTTTTTCCGAAACCACCGAGCAGTACCGCCGCGCTTTGGCGCATGTCGACAGGATGCTTGCGGCGGAATGCGACGGCGTTGCCGAGCTGTTCGCGGCAAATGTGATATGGCACAAGGGGGGCGCGCCGGAATGAAAAAACTGATCACCGCGTTTTTCATGTCCTGGGGCATGTTCTGCGCCGTTCCCTGTCCCTACCCCCATTGGGACGAGGACATGCGGCCGATGATGGTCGCCCTGCTGCCCTTCATAGGCCTTTTGTGCGGCGCGGTATGGCTGCTGGCCGATCATCTTATCCGCCTTATCGGATTGTCCGGGCTGTTTGCGGCCCTGCTGCGCGCCTGTGTGCCCTGGCTGATGACGGGCTTTATACACCTTGACGGGTATATGGATTGCTGCGACGCCATCATGTCCCGACGCGGGCTTGAAGAAAGACAGCGCATTTTGAAAGACCCGCATACCGGCGCCTTTGCCGTTATCTGTCTTGTGCTGCTGTGCCTCTGCAATGTTTCTCTTTTCTCCGCCTGGGACGGCCGCCGCGCCCTTGCGCTGCTGTTCATTCCCGCGGCCGTGCGCTGCTGCTCCTCCATGGCTGTGATCAATTTCAAGCCCATCTCCCACAGCAGTTACGGAAAAAACTTTGCGGACGGTGTTCGCCCCGTGCATACGCTCATACCCGCCTTTACGCTGGTCGCTTCGTGGCTGCTGTGCCTGTTCATCGGCGGCAGCTTTGCCGCCCCGGCGGCCTCTGCCGCGGCCTTCGCCGCAATACTGCACTGCCGCCGTCAGCTCGGCGGCATGTCCGGCGATATTTCGGGCTTTGCCATAACCGTCGGCGAGACTGCCGGACTTCTCATTCTGACCTTGACGGGCATTTGACCCGCCTTGCCGATCACAAGGAGTGACGAAAATGGATCTTATTATCGGAGGCGCCTATCAGGGCAAGCTGGACTACGCCGTAAGCACCTACGGTTTTAATAAAGACGATATCCATACCTGCTCGGACGATATCGTCTTTGCCCGCTGCGTGGATCATCTCGAACGGTGGACCCTTGCCTGCGTCCGCCGCGGCGAAGACCCCATCGAGCGTTTTGCGGCCGACCCTTCCGCCTGGAGCGGCTGCGTCATCATATGCGAGGATATCTCCTGCGGCGTGGTGCCCACGGACGCCGACATGCGCAGCTGGCGCGAAGCCAACGGACGGCTGCTGAATTGGCTCTCCCTGCGCGCCGACAGTGTGACAAGGCTGTTCTGCGGCATTCCTCAGAGGCTGCGCCGATGAAGCTGTACCTTATCCGCCACGGCCGCACCGAGGCATCCGAAAAGCACCTTTACTGCGGCAGCACCGACCTCCCTCTTTCCGCGTCCGGCGCCGAAGAAGTCAAAAGGCTCGCCTTGCAGGGCATATATCCCGATATGAGCGGCTGCGCGGTATATACCAGCGGCATGCTCCGCGCCGACGAAACGCTGGGGCTTATCCTCGGCCGCGTCGATCGCGCCGTGATACCCGAGCTGCGCGAGATGGATTTCGGCGCCTTTGAGATGCACTCCTATGATGAGCTTAAGGAAAATACCGATTATATCGCCTGGATAAGCGGAGACAACGAAAAAAACGTCTGCCCCGGCGGTGAAAGCGGAGAGCTCATGACGCGCCGGGTAAAGATCGCTCTCGACCGACTGCTCTCTGAGGGCAGGGACGCTCTTGTCGTAAGTCACGGCGGCCCGATAGCCGCGATAATGGCCATGCTCTTCCCCGAAGAGGGCAAAAACCGCTATCAGTGGCAGCCGAGTCCCGGCAGAGGCTACGCCGTCTCGGCGGACGGCAAAAGCGGCAGTTATACCGAGATATGAAAAAAATCGGCAAAGCGCAAAAAGCTTTGCCGATTATTTTATAAGACCGCTTTGCGCCTTCGGGCGCGAACTCCGCATGAAAGAACAATATTATTCACGCAGTATTATCCGCCATGCCTCCGTCAATCTTTCGGTGCTCCACGCCGCGTTCGCGGGGCTGGTAGACGGCAGAAGCACGGCCTTTATGCCCGTCAGCGGCTCGCAGGACGCGGTATATATCCCGTATGCGGTCCGTCCGTTGCAGCATATCGCTCTTATTTCGGCGGCTTTAAGGATCTCTCCCATATCGTTGGGTATCACCGCCCTCATGCTGTCATCCGAGGAGCCTTTTATCTCGCAGCTGCGCGCCGCGTCCCAGAGGGCTATAGGCGAAAGGAGTCGAACACCTGCCGGTTTTCACGGGCTGATTTGCGCCGATACTTCGTTGCAGCCCTTGAAAATACGGAAGTATTCCCTGCACGCTGCGCCTCGTCTCGTCACAAATCAGCTCCGTGAAAACTGCACGGCACCCGAGAGAGGAAGATTTTCGAGTGATTTTTGTTCTTTTAGATGCGGCAAGGCTGTCGCCTTGCAAAGAGAATAGGGCAAAAAGCGCCGAAAAGATACGCTCTCGGGCGACAGAGGTTCGACTCCCTTCGCCTATAAGC
>JAGDDB010000341.1 GCA_017958265.1 Oscillospiraceae bacterium
TAGCAGCTGCCTATATTGGCCCAGGGATTGCTTTTCTGCGATTCGGGCACCGGCAGAGGATGCCCGTCAAAGCCCGTCATATTGGGGGCAAGGGATGTGCGCCATGAGCAGGCCACGTGGAGATATTTTCTGCTGTTTGCGGCCGCCTCGCGCCAAAAATCTCTGTCCTCCTCGTCCGCCCACAGGGAAAACAGCTCATAGAAATGCGGAAGATGATACGACGGATCGGTAAAGGGCGTTTCCGGAACGAACTTTATAAGCTTGGTGTCCGGGTCCCACATAGGCCCGCCGACGGGTCTGCCGCCCTCGCCCGTTTCGGTCCGGTTATGTATGCAGGCGTGAAGTATCTTTCTTGCCTGACGGCTGTAATCGAGGGGACTGTCCCCGTCGCCCCAGCGGTGCGAGGCGAAAAACAGCGCCATGGCGTAGTATTCTTCTCCGTCCGGGGCAGGTCCTTCGGCTCTGCGGCTGCCGTCGAGGTTGCAGCTCCAGGCGAAATAGTCCTTATACGGGCCGTCGTCATGGTGCATGTATTTCAGGCTCCAGCGCCAGACCTTGTCGAACAGCTCCTTATCGTCCATCTGCACGGCCATCATCATGGCATAGGACATGCCTTCGGTTCGGGCGTCGTCATTGCCGGTATCGGTAAAATAGCCCGTATCCGCGTCGGTCTCTCCGTAAAAACGGTTTTCACCGCGCGTTATCTCATACCAGGCCTCCTTTACCCGCTTTTCTACGCTCTCCGCATCGATCCCGGTCTCGGTGAAAAGATTTGGATATACTCTTTTTTCCATAGGGCACGATCCTTTCCGCACACAGGGCTTTATTATTTCAAAATAACCACGGCTCATCACGGTAATGATATACGATACGGCACGGCTTTGTCAACCGCGGCAAATTCATGATTTGTTTACAGCCCGTTAAACAAAAATCCGTTTTTATCGTTTATTATACCCGTATAAAGCTTTTGAAAGGGGTGCGCATAGTGAAAAGGAAAGTTCTGACGCCGCTGCTTATCTGCTGCGCCTTGCTGTTCGGCCTGATCGCGGGCTTCGGCGCCGCCGGGCTCGTCCCGACAGACGGCAGGCTCCCTTCCCCTGTCTTTTCATCCTCGCCGGCGCGCGGTGAAACCGTGGCTTTCAGGCTCGCCGGTCCGGGAAGCTCCGATTTGGATCCCGTTGATATATACGATCTTGCCTGCCGGCAGACTGTGGGAGTATCCTCGGAGATCAACTCCGTAAATGCTTTCGGCCAGCTTGCTTCATCCACCGTAATGGGCACCGGCTTTATCGTTACCGACGACGGATATATACTTACCAACTTCCATGTGGTACAGGAGGCCTATTACGCGGGTCAGACCGCCACGGTCACGCTTTATGACGGCGGAAACTACGACGCGGAGATCGTCGGCTGTGAGGAAGACAACGACATAGCGGTCCTCAAAATAAAAAAGAACGGCCTGAGCAGCGTATGCATAGGCGACAGCAGCGGCATGAAGGTCGGCGAAAGCATTTACGCCGTCGGTCATCCGCTCGGATCGCTGACCTATACCATGACCGCAGGCATAATAAGCGCTCTTGACAGGAGCATAAGCGTAGAGGCCGGCAAGAGCGTGCACATGTTCCAGGTGGACGCCGCGATAAACAGCGGTAATTCCGGCGGACCCATATACAACAGCCGCGGCGAGGTCATCGGCATGGCTACCGCCAAGTACAGCCGCACGGGCATAGAGGGCCTCGGCTTTGCCATACCCATCTCCGAGGCCGCGGAATACGCCACGCAGATAATCAAATACGGCTACGTTCCCGGAAAGCCGGATATGGGGCTCACCGTTTCGGATATGTCCGCCCGGGCGGCGGCATATTACGGAGTTACCGGCGGCGTTTATGTCAGCTCCGCCGACGATGCGGGCTGCGCGGCAAAGGCCGGGATCAAAACAGGCGACATCATCGTGACCATAGACGGCGCCGACGTAAGCGACGAGATAAGCTATGCCGCCGCGCTGAAAAGTCACGCGGCCGGCGATACCGTTACCGTAGGCGTGTCCCGCGGCGGGGAAAAGCTGAGCTTTACCGTAACTCTGGATGAATACAGACCTCTCTCCGCGTCCGAGCGCGCGAAGCAGGCCGACCGGCAGCAGGAGCTGCAGGACAGGTCCATCTGGGATTACGATTACGGCGACGGCGGATTTTTCTCATGGTTCGAAAGCCTGTTCCCCTTCCGGATGAGATAAGCAAAACATCGGCAAAAGCCCAATAACAGAAAAAGCCCTTCGGCCCGAGCGGGCCGAAGGGCTTAATTCGTCGACAAAGTCCTTCGGACTTTATCGACGAAAGGATCGCACTGCGCTTCGCGCACTCGCTTGCGCTCGCACGCGCGCTCCGTGAGAGGTATTTTTGCCGAACAAAAGGGTTTCCGGCAAAAATAAACATTTAAGTTCAAAATCGAAGTCCAACGAAGTGAGTTCGATTTTGGGAGGAAGGGCAACGTGTGGCAGCGAAAACGGCGTGAGCGCAGTTTGCCCTGACGAGCGGACGTGAACTCTGCGAGGCTAAATGTTTTTTTCGTAACCTCGTTCTTGCTGTTGAGGTTTGACCACAGTCTGAGCCCTTCGGCCTGAGCGGGCCGAAGGGCTTTTTGTATGTTCTCTTATTCGCCGTAGCGATCCGCAAGGAACAGATAGCACGAGGTGGTCCAGCTGGACCAGTAGGAGGTCTTTTCGTCTCCGAGCACTGCTCTGTCCTCACCCTTGCCGGTAACGGCGCTGTTCATGTGATAATACCCGTTCTCCTTCATCATGGAGAGGTATTCCTTCGCCACGCGCACGGACAGATCCCTGCGTCCGCAGGCCTCAAAGGCCAGGCAGAAGATGAACTGGGCCGGGGTCACCACGCTGCCCTGGCACCAGCCGCCGCAGTAGAACTTGCTCTGAAGGCTCTCGGAGGCCAGGCCGAAGGGCGTTTCGAAGGTGCCGGGAGCGAAGATGTATTCTATCGACTTGTCGATAATATCCTGAGGCAGGCGCTTGCCGAGTATGAGCGCCGCGAACAGGGGCAGGCTCTCGGTATTCGATTTGGCGCCGGTCTCGGCGTTGAAGGCTATCCAGCGATCTCCCGTCCAGAATTTTTCCACGATCTTGTCTACGGTGGCCTTGGAGCGTTCGAGCCACTTTTCGGCTCCCGGCTCGCCCAGCTCCTTTCCGAGCTTGCCGAGCGCCTCCATCTGCAGGGCAAGGTAGGCGTTCATATCCGGGCTTGCGAGAGGAAAGCCCACGTAGAAATACGGCGCGTCTTCCCAGCCGGTCTCAACGGCGCCCTTGTTCTCCCACAGACCGTCCTTGTCGAAATCGCGGCATTTGAAGAAGAATTCCGTCCATGCGGACATGCGCTCGTAGCACCTCTTCTTTTCCTCGACGCTTATGCAGCTCAGATCGCGGTTTTCCATCAGCCACAGCAGGGCAATGCCCTGGAAAGGAGGCTTCATCGCTATTCTGACGGGCTTTTCGTCGTCATAGATATCCGCTATCCTGCCGTTGGCGTCCTGATAATCGAAGCAGGACATAAGTATATCCCACGCGAGCTTTATGTCTCTCGACAGGAATATGGCCTGCATTCCCTGCTGCCAGCCGGATATATGCTCGAATATGCCTCTGAGCATTTTTACGACGGTGTGCTTGATTATCGTCTCCCCGTCGGGATCGCACATCAGGCCCCAGGTCGTCCATGCGGCCTGCAGGCGTCTTTCCTCCCAGGGCTCGGGCAGCTTCGGGCATACCGCCTCGGCGAAGGAGTCGAAATCGGCCTTTACCGCGGCTACGCACTGCTCGTATGAGGGATAATCCTCAAGCGGTCTGTGGATGGGGTCTATGAGGTATTCCTCGAATACCATGTCGATCTCGCCGGCCTCGTCGGGCTCCAGCTCAAAGCCGCCCTTTCTGACCAGCTTGCCCTTGAAGGGGATGAGCAGCATGTCGGACTTGCCGAAATCGGACAGCCATGTGCCGTCCATCATGTTCTGAGCGCCGTTTCCCGCGCAGGTGATGCGCAGAGTCAGGCCGTCGGTTCCCTTGCAGCGGACGAGCTTGCGCTCGCCTATGCAGAAGCGCACGCTGCCGTAATCGCTGTCAAGTATCACCTCATAGGGCGTGGACGAAACGACCGCGGGCAGCTTTCTGCCGTCCTTGACCAGGTCCATCTTCATCTGACGGAGCGTGGTGTTCAGAGAGCCGCCTCCGCGGGTATTGCCCAGCCACAGATCCGCCTTGCCGAATTCCTCACTGCCGCCGTTGGCCATAAAGAAGGCCATGAACGAGCCCCTGCGGGAAAACGGCGCCAAAGTGAGTCTGACGAAATTTTCAGCCTTTTTCATACCGTCTCTCCTTAAATGATTTTTGTTTCTTTATAAGGAGATAATAACATACTTCGGGTGATTTGAAAAGCCGTTTATGTGCATAATGCTCAGTTTCGAACGGTACGGGGCCGAATTCAGACCCTCTCCTCATCCATCGGGAGGCGCATGCCCCATCCGCCTCCCGTCACATACATTTCGGGCGCCGCGTTTTCGCCGAAAAGAAGCTGCTCCGCCAGGCTGAGGAAGATCATCACCTTCGGATCGGGAGCAAAAACGGCCACCTCCGTTTCCCGCCCGTCCAGGACCCGTCTGTCAAACCTCAGCAGGCCCAGGCTCTCAAGCAGCGGGATCGTCTTTTCCGGGTTTTCGAGCTTCAGCAGCGTTTTCAATGCCGGACGTTCCGCAAAGCCCCTGTCCGGGCCCGACAGGATGTACCGGGCTGCCCTCACGGCGTTCGGGTCGCCCAAAGCCGTCCAAAGCGCGCCGTTTTTTTCCGGGTTTTCAAAAAGAGACGCCCATCCCCTCTCCGGCTCGCTGAGTATAAACGCCGCCGGACAGCCCCCTGCGCTGCGATAAAAGGATATCTTCTTTTCCCCGAGAAGACCGTAGCGCCGCTCCGCGGGAACGTCGGGATACGATATCGCTCCGTCGGTCATGCCCAAATTCATTTCCATTACCAGACGGTGAAGACAAAGAAGAAAATCCGTGCGTTCATCCGCGGTTTTGAGGTGAAGGCAGCGGGCAACGGCTTCTTTTGTTTCTCTGTCCGAAAGAGTTCTGTCAAACAGGCCGTCAATGGATACATTCAGCGTTTCCGCCAGCTTCGGCAGCAGCGCCGCGTCGGGCAGGCTCTCGTTTCTCTCCCATTTGGAAACCGTCTGCGAAACTACCGCCAAAATGCTCCCCAATGCTTCCTGGCTGAGCCCGGCCGCCAGCCGAGCTGCTCTGATATTCTCTCCGAAGCTCATTTTGTTTCTCCTTCCGCAAAGCTCACGTTGACGCTTCCCGACACGATATCGCCCCGTCTCTCTCCGTACCGCGGATCCTGATACAGCAGCAGCCGTGCAAGGGTGAGCAGCCCGACAAGCTGCACCGTCAAATTTCCCTCCCACATCGTTACGGCCCCTTCACTTTTCAGGTACGTCCCGGGTACGGCAAAGCCGCGCCTTTCCGCCTCGGTAAGAAACGCCTCCGCCTCCGCTTCGCTCGCTCCGGTCTTTTTCGCAAGATAGTCCGCGGAATAATAGCTGCCGCTCTTTTCACCGAGCATTCCGTAAATGCACCGCATGGCTCCGGGCATTGCAAGCAGCCCGAACAGGCTCTCCAGCGCATCACCTTTATCAATAAGCCAGGCGTATTTTTCCTCATGGGGCATCAGCAGCATGTTGAAATTCATGTCCGGCCCCGCGGCAATTATCGCCATAAGCTCGCCGCAGCATAAGCGCCAGATGCTCCTGTCCGTTTCGGGCATCCGCATATCCTCCGGCGCCTCCGGCGGCGTCGGAAGCGCGGAAGCGTTCTCCGGCCGGGGATATTCCGCGTTTCTCAAATCCAGCAAAAGTTCACTGCTCTTTTTGAAGCACTCCCCGGCCGCTTTTCCCATCGGCTTTCCCTGCGGCAGCGCGTCCCCGTACCGTTCCGCGAAAAACATGTCCGCTCCCGTCCCGTAAAAATCCGCAAGACGGCACAGTGCGTCTATGCCCGGCTCATTCTCTCCCGTTTCCCATTTTGAATAGGTCTTGTCGGATATATCCAGCGCCACGGCGACCTGTTTCTGCGTAAGTCCTCTTTCTTTTCTGAGGCGGATGAGATTTTCGAGAAATACCGCTTTGTCCATAAGGCCATTCCCCTTTCATAAGCAGTCAAAACCGGTTTTGCATATTAAAGATATTTGAAACGGCAGGTAGAGTCAATGACCGGCAAGGAACAAATATCTCTGAATCGGAGAATAAATTCATCACGATAAACCGAGGCCGTTGCAAAACGCGAGTTTTGCAGCGGCCTCGTATGATCTCTTTTCGTTCCCGCGCTCAGGTACACAGCGCGATGAATTCCTCCGTCTCCTTACGGAAGCCCTCAAGACTCATGCGCCAGAAATCCGGATCCGTCAGCTCTATCCCGGCCACTCTGCCCGCGTCCTCCACGCTCATTACAGCGGTGGCTTTAAGGAACTTTTTATACAGCGGCACGAAAGCCGCTCCGTCCTTTTCATATCTCTCGTACAGGCCGTTGGCAAGCAGGCCGCCGAAGGCATACGGGAAATTGTAAAAGCTGAGCTCTCCGCTGTAATAATGGCTCTTGCACAGCCACATGTAGGGATGCATGAAGTTTTCGTCCAGCCCGTCGCCGTAGGCCTTTCTCTGGCAGTCGAGCATTATCGAGCACAGTCTGTCGGGGAACATGAATTCCTCGTCCCTGTTCTCGAACACCGCCGTCTCGAAAAGATAGCGCGAGTATATATCGCATATCACCTGGCATGCGTCCATGAGGCGGCTCTCGATAAGGGCGCGGCGCTTTATCGGGTCCTTCTCCTCCTTGATGACGGCCTTCATTATCAGTGTTTCGTTGAAGGTGGAGGCCGTTTCCGCCACGGGCATGGAGTAGTCCGTATTCATGATGCGGTTGCCGTAAAGATTAAGATTGTGGAAAGCGTGGCCGAGCTCGTGAGCAAGCGTGACCACGTCGCTGAGGCTGCCGTCGAAATTGGTGAGTATCCTGCTCTGCTTTATGGTATACACTCCGCTGCAGAAGGCGCCGCCCGCCTTGCCCGCGCGCGGATAGAAATCTATCCACTCTTCGTCAAAGGCGCGCCGCACCATCGCGGAAAGCTCGCTGTCGAAGCCGGCAAACTGCCCGGCCAGGAAGTCGCCCGCTTCCGCGGCGGTAAAGCTTCTGTCGCTGCCGCCGAGCGGAGCGAACATGTCATACCAGGGCAGACCGCCCTCATGGCCCAAAAGCCGCGCCTTTGCGCGCATATATCCGTGAAATACGGGCAGATATTCGTCTATCGCCGTCATAAGCGCGTCAAGCGTGCGTTTTTCCATGCGCGCGTTATGCAGCGCCTCGTCCAGCGGCGAAGCGTAGCCCTTGAGGCGGCAGCGGTTGAGCACCTCGAGCTTGATGCTGTTGAGGGAAAAGGCTACGGCGTCCTTGATCTTGTCGTAGCATTTCAGTTCGGCCTCATAGGCGCTTTTTCTAACCTCGGGGTCTTTGTCGTAGGCCCTGTTCCGTATGTCGGACAGGTTTGTCTTCTCCCCGCCGCAGTCGACCTCGACGGTGCTGGTAAGATACTGCTGCATGTCTCCCCAGGCCGCGGAGCCGGAAATGGAATATTTCGAAATTATCTCCTCCGCCGATGCGTCGAGCATATATCTGTCGTCCTCGCGGATGTTTTTGAGCAGATAGGAATACTCCGACAAAAGCGGATCGGAGGCTATCAGGCCGTCAAGGCCGTCAAGGGAAGCGATATATTTGCGCAGCTTCGCGTCCGGGGCCGCAAGAGAGCTGTTTTTCGCCATGAGCCTCCCCATCACGGATACGCTTTCGGCGTCCGTGGTGTCGGCCGCCTGACGCAGACCTGCGTAGCTGCCGAGAGAGATGTTCAGCGCGTCTATTTCCTCGGACAGCAAAAGGAATGAGCGGATCACGTCCTTCGGCTCTCCCTCGGTCCGCTCCGCCAGGGCGGCAAAGCGGGCGCACAGCCCGTCAAGCTTTGCCATGTCCCCGTTGAAGCGGGGGTCGTCATAGCCGGAATAAAGCTCTTTGAGCGACCATTCTCCGTTCATGAGTTCAACTCCTTTTTCGAGTGATCAGTTATCGTATATGGGATACTGTTTGCACAGCGCGTCGACTCTCGCCACTCTCTCCTTGCGCTTTGCCTCATAGTCGAAGGTGGCCATCGTTATGAGCTCGCCCACCTCTTTCATTTCCTTTTCCTTGAAGCCGCGGGTCGTTACCGCCGGAGAGCCGAGACGGATGCCGGAGGTCTCGTCGGCGCTTCTCGGATCGGCGGGCACTTTGTTTTTGTTGGCCGTTATCCTTACGCCGTCCAGCCTTACCTCCAGCTCCTTGCCGCTCACGTCAAGCTTTTTAAGGTCCATGAGCATGAGGTGATTGTCCGTGCCGCCGGATACCAGCTCTATGCCGTTGTCAAGCAGCGTTTGCGCCAAAGCGCGGGCATTTTTGATTATCTGCTGCTGATACGATCTGAAATCCGGTCTGAGCGCCTCGCCGAGGGCCACGGCCTTTGCCGCAATGATGTGCATGAGCGGGCCGCCCTGAGTGCCGGGGAAGATCGCGGAGTTGATCTTTTTCGCTATCTTCTCGTCGTTGCAGAGTATGATGCCGCCGCGCGGACCGCGCATGGTCTTATGAGTGGTGGTAGTGACCACGTCGGCATAGGGCAGAGGGCTGGGATGCTCGCCCGCCGCTACGAGTCCCGCGATATGCGCTATATCCACCATGAGATATGCGCCCGCCTCCTTGGCTATCTCTCCGAAGGTCTTGAAATCGATTATGCGGGGATATGCCGATGCGCCGGCGACTATCATTTTCGGCCTGTGCTTGAGCGCCAGCTCGCGCACCTGGTCGTAATCTATCCTTCCCGTCTGGGGATCCACACCGTAGGAAACGATATTGTAGTTTTTGCCCGAGAAGTTGGCCGGGCTGCCGTGGGTAAGATGGCCGCCGTTGGCCAGGTCCATTCCCATTACCGTGTCGCCGGGCTTGCACAGGGCAAGATACACCGCGTGGTTGGCCTGAGAGCCGCTGTGCGCCTGCACGTTGGCGTAATGCGCGTCGAATATCATCTTCGCGCGCTCTATGCAGATATTCTCCGCCATGTCCACGTATTCGCAGCCGCCGTAAAATCTGTGTCCGGGATAACCCTCGGCATATTTATTGGTCAAAACCGAGCCCATTACCGCCATTACCTCTTCGCTGACGAGGTTTTCGGAGGCTATGAGCTCTATGTTGTTTCTCTGTCTGTGATACTCCAGCTCCATTACCCGGGCTACCTCGGGATCATAGTTGCTGATGAACTTCATGCTTTCCCTGATCATTTTTTATCTCCTTCCGATTATTGTACGTAAAATTCAAATACGGTGCGGCTTTTGAAAACTTCTCCGGCTTTCAGAAGCGCAGAGGGGAAATCCGGCCTGTTGGGCGCGTCGGGATAAAACTGCGTTTCCAGGCAGAAAGCGCTTCCGCGCCCGTAGCGGTCCCCGTTTTTTCCGACGGTATCGCCGAGCCACACCGCGCTGTAAAACTGCACCGCGGGCATGTCCGTATACATTCTCATACCTCGTCCCGAGCCGGGATCGTAGGCCTCCGCCTTCACTCCGCCGCCGGGCCGCAGCACGAAGCAGTTGTCGTAGATCGGCTCCTTTATGGGCCGTCTTGTCCTGAAATCGTACTCGCTGCCCTCCACGGACTTCGGCGCTCCCGCGGGGATAAGGCCCGGCCCTACGGGCAGATATTCGTCCGCGGCAAGATACAGCTCCGTCGTCTCCACGGTCCCGCCGCAGGCCAGATTGAAATAGCTGTGGTTTGTAAGGTTTATCACGGTGTCCGCGTCGCTGACGGCGGTATAATCGAGTATAAGTCTGTTCGAGTCGTCAAGCGTCACGTCAAGATCTGCCTTCAGTCTGCCCGGGAAGCCCTGATCTCCGTCGGGACTGACAAGGCTCATGCGCACGCCGGTATCGGTCATGCTCCCGCTCCATTTTCTTTTATGGAAGCCCTCTCCCCCGTGCAGACAGTTATGCCCCTCGTTTTCGGGCAGATGATATGTTATGCCGTTAAGCTCGAAGGAAGCGTTCGCTATTCTGTTCGCGTAGCGGCCTATGGTGGCGCCCAGGCAGGCGCGGTCGTTCCTGTATCCCGCCTCTCCGTCATAGCCGAGCACTATGTCTCCCGGCTCTCCGTTTCTGTCGGGAACTATGAGCGAGCGCAGCACCGCGCCGTATTCGAGCATTTCCAGCGACAGTCCGTTTTTGTTCTTCAAAGCAAACATGTCGGATATCCTTTCTCCCGCGTCGGCGGGCCTATTTCAGTACAAATCGCTCTATCGCCCGCGCCACGCCGTCTTCGTCGTTGGATGCGGTCAACCGGTCCGCCGCGGCCTTTACCTCCTCCTCGGCGTTGGCCATTGCCACGCCCAGCCCCGCCCAGCGGAGCATGTCGGTATCGTTATAGCTGTCGCCGAGGGCCATGACCTCTTCGCGCTTTACCTTCAGGTATTCCGCCGCTTTTTTCAAGCCCTCGGCCTTGGATACTCCCTCGTCGATAAATTCGAGATATCCCGGCTCGGATATGATGCAGCGTACTCCCTCCAGCCTGAACTCCCTTTGCTGCCGCTCGGTCCGCTCCGGCTCGTCCAGCCACATCACCTTTGTCACGCCCAGGGCGGCAAGCGCGGCGGGATCCGGTATGGGTCTGCATTCGGTATCGTATATGCGGCGGTATTTTTCCACTCTTTCGTCCTTATTCGGAGAGTACAGCCTGCCGTGTGACCATACGGTCACCGACGCGCCCAGGCTCACTCCCCGGAGGATTATTTCCTCCGCCGCGGCGGGCCCCAGCCCCTGCTCGAAAAGCACTTCTCCCGTGTCCGGTATCAGCACCACCGCCCCGTTGTAGGTCACTACGGGCGTGCCGGGCTTTACGAGGTGGAGGTATTTTTTCAGTCCCTGCACGGAACGGCCGGTGGAAATGGTGAATATCGCGCCGCGGCTTTGCGCTTTTTTTACGGCAGTCTCCGTTGCCGGGCTTATTTCCTTGTTTGAGTCCACCAGCGTGCCGTCGATATCGGCGGCTATCAGTCTGCACTTCATGCCTTTGCGCCCCCGCCGTCCCGCTTCGCGTCGTAGTCCTTCAGCTGGATCATGATCACGGCCGCGAACATCAGCACGCAGCCCGTCAGCTCCCGCGCAGACATGCTCTGCTTCAGCAGCAGCCAGCCCGAAAGCACCGATACGACCGCCTCAAGGCTCATTATCAGCGACGCCGCCGTCGGCGGCACTCTCTTCTGAGCGACTATCTGCAATGTATAGGCCACTCCGCAGGACAGTACGCCCGCGTACAGCAGCGGCAGCCATGCGTCGGCGATCCTCCCGGCGGCCGGGCGCTCAAATATCAGGGCAAGCGAGCAGGCAAGCACGCCTGTTATAATGAACTGAATGAATGATACCCTCACCGCGTCTACCGAGCGGGACATGGCGTCCACGCACACGATGTGCATCGCGTAAAGCACCGCGCTGCCGAACACGAACAAGTCGCCCTTGCCGAGATTGAGCTCGCCCGATTTCATGCACAGCAGGTACAGTCCGCACAGGGCGATCGCCACCGCTATCCACGTAAGCGGCCCGGTGCGTTTTTTCATGAATACGCCTATTATCGGCACCAGCACGATATAAAACGAGGTTATGAAGCCGGCCTTGCCCACGGTGGTATACTGTATGCCTATCTGCTGCAGATCGGTCGCCGCGAACATTATAAGGCCGCATATCAGTCCTGCCTTTAAAGTCTGCTTTTTATCGGCCGATCTGTCGCGGAATATCAGCATCACCGGTATCAGCGCCAGCGCGCCTATCGCGCTTCTCACGCCGTTGAAGGTCAGCGGACCTATATAATCCATGCCCACGCTCTGGGCAACGAAGGCCGAGCCCCATATCACTGCCGTCAGCAGCAGCATCAGGGTTCCGGCGAGTTTTTGTCTGTTCATTCTCCGTTTTTCAGTCTTTCCACGGTTTTTTCTATTTCGGGTCTGGCCTCTTCCATCATGGGAAGCCATTCTTCCTCATATTCAAAGGTAACGTCCTCTCCCGAGCGTATGCGCGTTACATAGCCCTCGAGCAGGGGAAAATCCTTTTCATAGCAATGGTAGCTGTTCGCCCTGTGGGTATATGAGCCGACGGCGCAGCCCAAAGCGTCGGCAAAGCGTTTTTGCAGCATTATCAGGGCAAAAGCGTTCATGTATGTTGCCTTGCACGCGTCGTTGGAGCGGAAAAGCACCTTGCAGTGCAGAGCTCCGCCGCGTATGAAATACTGTATATGCTGCAGGCATGCGGGATTTTCGTTGCCTTCGGCGGCGTCGTGGCGCCAGTCGCGCACGTCTATCACCGCGCGGCGGGACGAGGGATTGCGCCGCAGCTCCCGCTCGATGAAAGGAAACTGCTCCGCCATCCTCGAATGATAGGTATAAGCCCAGTTGCCCCGCTCTATCTCGAAATCAAGTATCCCGTCGAGCATCTCCTGACGGTACTGCTCCAGCTCCCGGTAGCCTCCGATAAAGCAGCGGCTTATCATCGGCTCGGCCATGGGCTCGGCAGCAAAGAGGGTCATGGAGAGCTCCTTTTGATTTGTGTTGTAATCCGGGCAGGGAGTCACCTCCCCTTTTTCATACAGCAATTCAAGGGAACGGTGGTATGCTTCGGGAAGACTGCGTCCTTCCGCAATATACTCTCTCATGTCGCCCTCCTTACTTTTCAAGCAGTTTTCTTATTTCTCCGATAAATTCGGCGCTGTCCGCCGTTTTAACTTCTTCCGTACACAGCGCAGCCAGATCGGCCGTCATCACGCCTTCGTCTATCACGGCCAGCGAAGCCTTCTCCAGCCGTCCGGCGAAATCCCGCAGCGCCTCGCTTCCGTCCAGCTCCCCTCTCTTGCGCAGGGCCCCGCTCCAGGCGAAGATGGTGGCAATGGGATTTGTAGACGTTTTTTCGCCTTTGAGCCAGCGGTAATAATGCCTCGTTACGGTCCCGTGGGCGGCCTCATACTCATAGCAGCCCTCGGGCGATACCAGCACGCTGGTCATCATGGCCAGGGAGCCGAACGCCGTAGATACCATATCGCTCATAACGTCGCCGTCGTAGTTCTTGCAGGCCCATACGAAGCCGCCCTCGGAGCGTATCACTCTGGCGACGGCGTCGTCTATAAGGGTATAGAAATACTTTATCCCGGCCTTTTCAAAGCGCTGTTTGTACTGCTGCTGATAAACCTGCTCGAATATGTCCCTGAACCGGCCGTCATATACTTTTGAAATGGTGTCCTTTGAGGAAAACCAAAGATCCTGGCCGAGATCGAGGGCATATTCGAAGCATGCGCGGGCAAAGCCGGTTATCGAGTCGTCCCTGTTGTGCATGCCCTGGATGACGCCCGGGCCCTTGAAGGTATATATCTCCCTGCGCTCTTCTCCCTTTTCTCCGCTCAGCACCAGCTCCGCCCTGCCGCCCTCCGGCACGCGCAGCTCCACGGCCTTGTACACGTCTCCGTAGGCGTGGCGGGCAATGGTGATGGGCTCGGTCCAGCCGCGGACATAGGGCTTTATCCTCGATGTGATGATGGGCTTGCGGAATACCGTGCCGTCCAGCGCCGCCCTTATGGTGGCGTTGGGGCTCTTCCACATCTGTTTAAGGCCGTACTCCTCCATTCTTTGGGCGTTGGGCGTAATGGTGGCGCATTTTACGCCCACCTTCAGTCTTTTCACGGCCTCGGCCGCCGCGACGGTCACCTCGTCGTCGGTGGCGTCCCTGTTGGGCAGGCTCAGATCGTAATACTCCGTGTTCAGCTCGACGAAGGGCTCTATCAGCTCCTCCTTTATCATCTTCCAAAGCACGCGGGTCATTTCGTCCCCGTCCATCTCAACGATGGGATTCATTTTGATCTTCATTTGTTCGTCCTCGCATACCAATTCATAAGGCAGCCCGCCAGAAGGATATCCCGTTCCTCCTCGCTGAGCCCGTCAAGATGCAGGGAAATATCGCTCACCCTGCCGCCCGATACGATCTTTGCGGGAATGACCTTATCCATGTTCACAAGCGCCTTTCTTATCCCCGGCACATACAGGCAGTCTCCCACAGCGTAGTCGAATTCGACGTCTTTGTCTATCGTAAACGGCATGATGCCCCAGTTTACGCAGTTGGAGCGGTAGCGCTTTGTGGCAAACTCATAGCATATGTTCGCGCAGCCGCCCAGCACCCTCTGGCAGGAAGCCGCCTGCTCTCTGGCGGAGCCGTCGCCGGGTTTTCTTGCGAAGATCGCCGAGCCGAAGCGCGTATGCGCAAGCTCTTCCTCGCTCAGCCCCAGCGTTTCGGCGGCCGCTTTCATGTTTTCCGAAAACGCCTTTGCCGCTTTGGAGCGGTCCGCGTAGCCGGGATCCCTGCGCGACAGGGCAAACTCGGCAAGCTTTATCGGATTTGAGCGGTACGACGACGTCTCTCCCGAGGGTATGAGCTCGTCGGTGGTGGTGACCTCGTCGTGTATCACGCTGCAAAGCTCTGCCAGCAGCGAGTCGCCGCAGTCGGGTATATCGGGCCAGGGCGTGATGTTGGGGCCGAATTTCAGTTCTTCGGAAGCGTCGGCGCGGCCGAAACCGAAATATACTCTTTTTTCATAGCTTGATATATTGAAAGCGCGGCCGTGCTTTTCCGGCGGAGTATAGTCGAATTCGGCCGCCGAGGTCAGTATGCCGCCGTTTGCCGCCGTCGCGGCTATGGAGCGGGCGTCCATCAGCATTACCGCCGCGAGCTGCCCGTCGGAAGGCCTCGAGCCCTCGCGGTTGGGGAAATTGCGCGTGGTATGGCGCGCGGAAAGGCCGTTGTTTTCCGGCACCTCTCCCGCGCCGAAGCAGGGACCGCAGAAGCAGGGCTTGAATTCCGCTCCGCTCTCCAGCAGGCTCTGCTGTATGCCGTCGGCTATAAGCTCTATGTTTACGGGTATGCTCGGCGGATATACGGACAGGGAAAATCCGCCGCTGCCCACGCTGCGGCCCTTCAGTATGGCCGCCGCCTCGGCGATATTGTCGTACATGCCGCCGGAGCAGCCTGCGATAACGCCCTGATCGAGCACGAGCTTTCCGTTTTTGATCTTGTCGGTAAGGCGTATATGTCCGCCGAGCTTTTCCTCACCGCGCTTTTCCGCCTCCCGCAGCAGATCGCCCGGGTTTTCAATAAGCTCGCGCAGAGTCACGGCCTCGGAGGGATGGAAAGGAAGCGCCGCCATGGGCTCGACGCGGGAAAGATCTATCTCTATCATTGCGTCGTACCATGCCCCTTCGCCCGGCTCCATGCTCTTGAAAGCCTCCGGCCTGCCGTGGATCGTATAATACTCCTCCACCGCGCCGTCGGTCACCCATATCGAGCTGAGGGCCGCGGTCTCGGTGGTCATTACGTCTATGCCTATCCTGAAATCCATGGGCAGCGCGGCAACGCCGGGTCCGGCGAACTCCAGCACCTTGTTTTTCACAAAACCGTTTTTGTATACCGCTCCGCAGAGGGCTATGGCCACGTCGTGAGGCCCCACGCCCCTGCGGGGCTCTCCCGTCAGCCATACGAGCACCGTCTTGGGGCAGTCGATATCATATGTGTTGTTCAGCAGCTGGCGCACTATTTCCGGTCCGCCCTCGCCCACGCCCATGGTCCCCAAAGCGCCGTAGCGGGTATGACTGTCCGAGCCGAGTATCATGTTCCCGCAGGCGGTCATCATCTCGCGGGCGTACTGATGAATCACCGCCTGGTTTGCCGGGACATAGATACCCCCGTATTTCTTCGCCGCCGAAAGGCCGAAAGCGTGGTCGTCGGCGTTTATCGTGCCGCCGACGGCGCAGAGGCTGTTGTGGCAGTTGGTCATGACATACGGCACGGGAAATTCCTTCAGTCCGCTGGCAACGGCGGTCTGGATTATGCCCACATAGGTTATGTCATGGGATATGAGGCTGTCGAACCTTATTTTCAGGCTCTCGCCGGAGGCGCCGCAGTGCGCCCGGAGTATCCTCCGGCTCATCGTTTTTTCGCTTCCGGAATTAAGATCGGCGTCCTCAAAAACCGGCGTCCCGTTTTTCAGGCGGACGCCTCTGTCGTAAAGCTTTATCATTTCGTTTTTCTCCCCGGTCATATCTATGGATCGCATTATTTGAGTATTGTATCACGCTTCGCTAAATAAATAAAGCACTAATTTAAGGACGGACGCCGCCGATCTCCCATTGCCGTGCATTTGCCTCGCGCGCCGTGTTTTTGCCGGTTTTTTGCATGTCTTATGAAATTTCCTGCAAAATCAAAAGTGTTTTTTCGCGTTTTTATGTGAAATATGAATGATAATAAAATAAAGCTTGCAAATGCATTTTTGCTACATTATAATGATACGCACATCAACTCTTTCAAGGAGACTCACCATGGAGCACGACACCCCGATTTCCGCAGTTCATCTTGACCGTCTGTACCGTCAGATGTATACGGAATATGTGATCGATAAAGGCTACTACAATCCCAGCATCAAGCTCGGCCTGCGCAATATGGACGGCACCGGCGTTCTTGCCGGCGTGACCAAGATAGGCAGCGTTCAGGGCTATGTAATGCAGGACGGCGAACGAATGCCCATACCCGGCAGACTGTATTACCGCGGCATAGACGTGGAGGAGATCATCAACGCTCACATAGCCGAAAACAGCTTCGGCTATGAGGAGGTCGCTTACCTGCTGCTCATCGGCCGTCTGCCCAACGAGGAAGAGTTCGGCATATTCGACACGATCCTTTCCTCCGCCCGCATACTGCCCGAGGGCTTTTTCGAGGACATGATCCTCAAGGCTCCGAGCCCCAACATCATGAACAAGCTCAGCCGCTCCGTGCTGGCTCTCTATTCCTACGACAAAAATCCCGACGACACCTCCATGGGCAACATGCTCAGGCAGGCCATAGAGCTGATAGGCCGTTTCCCGCCCATAGTGGCCGACGCCTACGCCGTGAAAAGGCACTACTACGAGGGCAAGTCCCTTTACATACACAACCCCAAGGAGAAGCTGTCGGTATCCGAGAATTTCCTGCGCATGGCAAGAAAGGACAAAAAATATACCGACGCCGAGGCGAAGCTGCTCGACCTCATGCTCATACTCCACGCCGAGCACGGCGGCGGCAACAACTCCGCCTTTGTCTGCCGTACGCTGTCCTCCAGCGGCACGGACACCTACAGCGCCATTGCCGGAGCCGTCGGCTCCCTCAAGGGCCCCCTCCACGGCGGCGCCAACCAGAAGGTAATGGAAATGTTCCTCGACATCAAGGAAAACGTTTCCGATACCGCGGATGATGACGCCATAGCCGCGTATCTCAACAGGATACTCGACGGCGAGGCCAACGATCACAGCGGCAAGATCTACGGTCTGGGCCACGCGGTATACACCATCTCCGATCCCCGGGCAGTGATACTGAAAAAATACGCCGCCGAAATGGCACTCGAAAAAGGCATGAGCGACGATTTCCGCCTTATGGAGACCATAGAGCGCCTCGGCATACCTCTGATAATGCAGCGCAAGGGTCTGAGCATACCCATGTGCGCCAATGTGGATATGTACTCCGGTCTGGTATACGGTATGCTCGGCATACCGCAGGAGCTTTTCACGCCGCTGTTCGCCATAGCGCGCATAGCGGGCTGGTGCGCCCATCGCATTGAGGAGGCGACGACCTGCAACCGCATCATACGTCCCGCCTACCGCGCCGCGGTCAAGCCGACGCCCTATCTGCCCATGAACAAGAGATAATTTAAAAACATAAAAAAGAGGGCTTTCCGTTCTCTTTTAATTACTGTAGACAAACCTCACCAGCAAGAAGAGGGTTACGAAAAAAACATTTAGCCTCGCAGAGTTCACGTCCGCAGACGTGAAGAAAGTGGGATATTTTTGCCGGAAACCCTTTTTTCGGCAAAAATACATCTCA
>JAGDDB010000342.1 GCA_017958265.1 Oscillospiraceae bacterium
AGCGGACATGGTATACCGTTATTTGCTGCTGCTGGAGAAATTCTCCGAGGTCGACGCCGTGAGCGGCGCGACGCCGGAGGCGGACGGGAACGGCGGCAAGATACTGGTTGCATATTTTTCCTGCACAGGTACCACGGAGAAGATCGCGGGCTATATCGCGGAGGAGCTGGGTGCGGAGACATATCGGATCACGCCGGAAACGCCCTATACCGCCGATGACCTCAACTACAGCGACCGTTCTTCCCGGACTTTCAGGGAAAACAGTGACCCGGACGCCCGCCCCGCGATATCCGGAAGCGTAGAGGATATGGACGATTACGATACCGTCTTCCTCGGTTATCCCATCTGGTACGGGACAGCGCCGAAGATCATGTATACCTTTGCGGAGAGCTTTGACCTCAGCGGAAAGACCGTTATCCCCTTTTGCACGTCCGGCAGCAGCGGCATCGGCAGCAGCGCGGCAAATCTGAGCCGGATCGCCCCGGATGCCGACTGGCTGAGCGGCAGCCGCTTCAGCGGCAGCGCTTCGCGGGATTCGGTGGCGAGCTGGATCGACGAACTTGGGCTGAAGCCCGGAGAGGAACGGAAAATGGTATTGAAGATCGGGGATAGGGAAGTTCCCGTGATGTGGGAGGATAATCCGTCCGTGGCGGCGCTCGGGGAACTGCTGCCCCTGACGATCCGGATGTCCATGTACGGCGGCTTTGAGCAGGTAGGAAGCATAGGACAAAGCATCGACGGGAACGACAAGCAGATCACAACGAGCCCCGGTGATATCGTTCTGTATTCCGGCGATCAAATCGTGATTTTCTACGGCTCCAATTCCTGGTCATACACAAGTCTCGGACATATTGATCTGTCCCGGGAGGAGATCACGGCGCTTTTGGGCGAGGGCGATGTGACGGTCACGATCGAGGAGGGCTGACCTGCGCATCGGCCGCGCCGGCACGGGAAAAAGCCCGGGATATGCATAAACCCGGCGAAGCTGCAAGACAGCTTCCTGCCTGCCGAAAAGATAACGACCGAACGCCATGCGTGGGCCGTTGCAAAACTCACATTTTGCAACGGCCCCTTTCTTTTTTTCTTCGCCCATTGTTCGCAGCAGCTTTGCCGCGGGCAGCTTTGTTTTTGATACGGCATAAATGCAAAACGCACAAAAAAGGGATGCACTAAATAGTGTTCTTGACGAAAAGAAAAGGAAAGAAACATACTCCGTTGAAAAAAACGCCGCGTGTGGTAAAATGGTATCCGGAGAATTATAAATTTCCGATCATCAACAAGGCCGTATTATACGGACCGTTCAACCATATCCGGAGGAACTCGCCATGACGATCGAATGGAAGAAGACGAAACGCGCTCTTGCGATACTGCTCGCTATGGTAATGCTGCTGGGGCAGGCGGAGCTTATCCTGCCGCACGCGAGCGCTGCGGGGATCGAGGATGAGGCGCAGCAAAGCGGGGAGCCCGATCAGGCGCCGTCCGAGGATGCGGACGGCGGAGTCGGCGCGCCCGAAACGACGGATACTCCCATGAGAGGAGGGGGAGATCCCGGCGGCGACCGGACCGGGACGTTAAGCATTCCGCTTAACCCGGGACCCGACGGCGGACAGTGGACGCAGTTTGAACTTGCCGACCGTGAGTTCACCCTCACCATACCCGAGGAGGGCTTTGCTGCGGGCAGCTATGCGCTGGGCTTTGCCCTGCTTACGGAAAGCTCCTCGGACATGTACGTCTCCTTCAATTACCGCGTCACGGACGGAAGCGGCGAGGAAGCGGCATATGATCAGGTGGCCCTCAACGTATGGGAAATGAACGAGGGCGAGAACGGGGTATGGAGCATGAACTGGCCCAACGCGTATTTCAGCGCGGCGGAGCCGGGAGAGTTTACGGTCGTTCTTTCGCAATCCGGCGCTTATATCGGCTATGACAACGGCGAATCTACGGACAGCATAGAGCTTGCCGTCGCCGCGTGGAAGGCTGTCGAGCCGCCGGAATTCGGACATGAGGAAGAAAGCTTCACCGAACCCTTTGCCCTGACTTTTACAAATATACCCGAAGGCGCCGACGTTTATTATCTTATCGGAAAAGGCCCCGCGAGCGGGAGCCCCTATACCCTTTATGACCCCGCCGACCCGCCCGTGATACGCGGCGAGTGC
Source organism: Oscillospiraceae bacterium (assembly GCA_017958265.1). Lineage (GTDB taxonomy): Bacteria > Bacillota > Clostridia > Oscillospirales > Oscillospiraceae > UBA1246. Next base: position 2,157 of record JAGDDB010000342.1, read on the forward strand.
TCGATAATCGCTTACGCGCAGGTCGAAACGGACAGCGGAGCGGTCACGAGCCCGATGATCAGGACATGGTATATGCCGGAAGCGGAGGTGACCCAGCCTAACTGTGACAGCGAATGGGGCATCATGGAAAGCGGCAGTTCGGTCATTCTCTCCGCAGACGACGGCAGCACGATATACTATATCCTCGACAGCCGCCGGACCGACTATAACTTCATTGACATGCTGGAATACGGCAGGGTGTATACCGGCCCGATCACCGTGACCGGTGAGATCGGCGACACGGTGTACCTGTCGTTCATGTCCATGAACGCGGACGGGCTGTGCAGTTATATGGAGACCCGGGAATTCGAGATAGGCACTCCGCCTCCCCGCGTCCCGGTATTCTCGCCGGATCCGGACTGGTCGGACGGCTATTATACGCCCGTGGAGCTTGACGGGGCGGCGGCCGTCACGATAACCGGTGAGCCGGGGACGGTGCTTTACTATGTCTTGAACGACAAATATGCGTCGCCTCAGGAAAGCGGCCTCAGTACGGACAGCAACACGCTCACGCTGACCGTCGATCACGACATGTTCATAAACGTGCAGGCGTATGACCCGGTCAAGGACATGTTTTCGGACAACCGGAGCGCCGGCTACGGAAAAAACTGCTCGGCGAGAGCCTACGCAGTTTCCGCTCCGAAGACGCTGACGGTCACTCAGTCCGCCCGCGTAAGCGAGAGCGGCATGATCTTCTCCGGCCATGACGAGGTTTTTGCGGTAAACGTCGCTCAGGCCGGCACGTATCAGTTCAATATCACTTATCCGGACAAATACTACTACAGCAGTTACCCGGTCAGCCTTTATGACGCGGAAGGCGAAGACGCGGGCGTCTTTGAGGACGTTTCCGACTGGGGAAACGGCACCGCGTACAGATGCACTGCGGAGCTTGCCGAGGGTACATACCTGCTTGAGATACTGCGGGATCAGGGGACTTCCTACGGTTACGACGCCCAGAAGTATGAGCTGTCGATAACAAAAGGCCTCGCGGCGCCGACCATCAGCCCGGACCCGGAAACGGAATATACCGACGAGGTGGAAGTCAGTATCACGGCGCCCGAGGAAGGCTGTACGATCTATTACAGAACGAGCTATTACGGCAGCGAGACGGAGTATACCGGACCGTTCTTCGTCAGCGGATACAAGGACATATACGCCCGGGCGGAGAAAGACGGCGTGAGCAGCGGCGAAAGCAGCGCCTATTTCAGAGCGCCGGTCTCGGCGCCCGAGATAGAGCCGTCGGACGGCTGGTTCAGCGCCGTAACGCAGATGACAGTTACCCATCCGAACGATAAGGCGGCGCTGTATTACAGGATAGACTACGGCGAAGAGAACCTGTATACCGGACCTGTCGCCGTTTCCTCGACCTGCACGATCGACGCATGGGCGGAACTGAACGGCGAGCAGAGCAGCAGAACATACGTTTCGTTCAATGTTGACGCCGATGCGCCGTATACCTACGGCTACGGCAGCCGCTTTGTGTACGATACCGGCAATTACAGCGGCGGCGTTTACTCCGACACGGTCATGGCGGGCACGGTATCCGTCACGGTAAAGAATATCTACGACAGCAACAGCGGCATGGACCACGCGGACATCTATCTGTGGCAGGAGGGCACGGGATTTACCCTCCTGGGAAGCGTGGACTGGGCCGATTACTCCAGCAGCGAGCCTTTTATATGGAATACTGCCGCAACGGTGCCGCTTTCCGCATCGGGGCCGGTATCGGTGCGCCTTGCGGCGATCGGCTATGACAAGGTCGGCAACCCCTCCGTCGATCCGAGCGAACTTGCGGAGGACTATGACATATCCGACGCGCCGGTCTTCACCGTGGACAATACTCCGGCAGTGCCCGTATCCGGCTTTACCGCCGAGGCGGACGTCGGCAGGATAAATCTCAGCTGGCAGCGGGAGAAGGAAACGGTATATTACGACAGCTTCATCATATACAGGGCCGAAAGCATCGAGGCGCTTGCGGAAAACGTGCTGGAAGAGTCGAGCTACTACAATACTTCCCATCGGGACGTTTTCCTTAATTCCGAAAGCGCTGCCGGGACATATTACTACGGTATAGTCGTAAAAGAGGGCAGGGGAACGAACAGCGAAATGGTCATAGCCGGACCCGTCGCCGCCCTGCCGGACGTGAACGCCCCGGAAATACACATGTGGTATCTTTCCGACGGCGATGTGATCAACGGAACGAGCAACATCGAAATACAGCTTGAGGACGAAACTTCCCTTAAAAAGATCGAAGCCGTGATCACAGCCTCGGACGGAACGGAATATGTGCCGGGCAACAGCCCGTGGCTGTACGGCCAGGAATATGCGACCGATTATACCTGGGATTACATATACAGGAATGAGATCGCCGCCCTGCCGGACGGAGAGTATACGCTTACCGTCACGGCGGAGGATGTTTTCGGCAATGTGAGCACCCTGACGCGCTCCTTTACGAAGGACGCGGTCCCGCCCGCGGCGCCCACCGGCATTTCGACTTCGCCGCTGCCGGGAAAGATACGCATCGGCTGGACCGCCTCGGCGGACCCGGATATAAAGCAATACAACATCCTTTATTCCGAAAGCGAAGACGGACAATACTATCTCGCCGGATCCACTCAGGAACTGTATTACAACTATCCTTCCTACTCCTATCTTACCCCCGGAGCCGAATACTGGTTCAAGGTCAGGTCCGAGGATATGGGCGGAAATACGGGCGAATCGGCCCCCGTCAAGGGAACGGTCGGCAAATATAACCCGCAGCTTCGGCTCGTATCGGAACCGCGGGTGGGGGACGGCCTTGAGGTGGAATTCAAAGGCTTCAGGGATGATGAGTACGTCCTGTTTTTCCTTGACCGCGAGGAAAATTACCGAACCTATGCAAGAATGGACGACGGCGAGGTCGCCAAGACCGCCAATATATCGGTGGACAATATCCGGGGTACCCATACCCTGCGCGCAGTGGGAGAATCCTCGGGAGTGACCGCGGTGATGCGCTTTACCATAGGCGATCTCAGCCCCACGCTGACCATTGCCGACAACGAGATCCCCCGGGGCGGCAGCTTCACTGCTTCCGTAGACGATTTCCCGGGCGGAAAAAACGTGTATCTGCATCTTGACCCCGCGGAGAGCGACGACAGCGGGTACAACTGCATATATTACTATCCCGACGGGGACAACAGCGGTACGTTTTATCTTTCGAGCTTCGGAGATCCCGCTCCCGGCAGCTACACCCTGCGGGCGGTGGAGCCGGATACGGGACTTACCGCATTCGCGGAGCTTGTCGTCACCTCGGCGGAGCCGTCTCTGCGCTGCGACAAGGAGCTTCCGAAGCCGGGAGATTACGTAAGCTTTTACGCCGGCGGGTTTTCCACCGCAGAAACGAAATTCTTTATCAACGGCGAGGAAAAGGGGACCGGTTCATACAGGGGCTCGACCGGAGAGCAGTATATTTCGCTTACTTTCCCGACCTTCCCGAACGACGTAGGCGCCGTTCTCGTCAGGGCGGTCCAGCCGTCGACGGGGAAGAGCGCGAGCATGCGCCTGATGCTGGGACACACGGTTCCCGAGCTGAGCCTTTCCGCGGAAAGCACGGGCGTTGAGGAAAGCTTCACGGTAAATGGCTCGGGCTTTTCAAATGAATATGTGGAGCTGTATGTAGACGGAGTCTATGTGAAAAACGCATGGAGCGCTTCGAGCGTTTCGCTCAGCCACAGCTTCGGTTACGATACTGCGCCGGGACTTCACGGCATTGAGCTGAAAGGCCGTTCGAGCAATTGCTCGGCGGTAGGCACGGTCACGCTTGAGGACCGCGTTCAGGCGCTGAGCAGCTATCCCGAAAACCCGGTGCCCGAGGCGGCTTTGACCCTGACGGCCACCGGCTTCCGCGCTTCGGAGAATGTTGAGTTCCGTATGAACGGGACGCGGCTCGGAAGTGCCCGCGCCGGAGCGGACGGAGTGGCCGTATTTACCATCGACAGGCTTACCGAGGCGCCGGAGAACGGATATGTTTTCTCGGCGCGCGGAGAAGTCAGCGGACGAACGGCGCTGTGCGGCACGCAAAGCGCCCTCAGTCTCAACTATTCCGGGAACGCCCGGTGGGGCGAGGCGCTTAACGTGACCGTGACCGGTCTTGCCGCCGGTGAAACGGCCGAGGTATATTGGAACAACAGAACCGGCCTGCCCGTGACCGCCGACGCCTCCGGGACCGCTTCGGTGAGCATTGCCGTGCCCGCGGGCATGACCGGCAGCATGGATATTACGGTCGTCGGGCTGACGGGCTTCAAGCGGGGATACGCGTCGGTCCCGGTGGCGGCGTATTCGCCGACGATGACGGCGTCTCCCGCCGCGGTAGTTTTGGGAGAGACGGTCGACGTAAGGCTGAGCGGTTCCCGTGACGGCGCGGAGCTGAGGCTCGTCGTGGACGGAATGCTGACGGATACGGTGCTTGAGGACGGAAGGTGCAGCTATACCGTTCCCGCAAACGGCGCCGTCGGCGCGCACGTATTGGAAGTTTTTGATCCCGAGTGCGGTATCGTGGGCAGCAGGAGCATAACCGCCTCCGCACCGGCATTCAATTTGACCTATCCCGCCTCTCTCGAGCCGGGAGAGAGCTTTGAGCTCGGAGCGGTGGGCTTTGAGGACGCCGTGATAACCTTTGACGGCCTCCTTCCCGGGGATAACGGCAGATTTACGCTGGCTGACAACGCTCTGCCGGGAGAGCATACGGCTCGTTTTGCGGTGGACCGTTACGCTCTTGCGGAAACCGCAGTGATCACGGTCACGGCGCCGTCGCCGACCGTCGGAGCCCTTCTGAATGAGGGCGGGAACACCGTCGCCATATCGGCCGAGGGCTTCCTTCCCGGCGAGCAGATACGTTTCTGGTTCGACAGCAGGGAGATCACGGGCAGCCTTTCGGCGCACGCGGCGGGAGAGGACGGCGGCATAAGCGTGACGTACGCTCTTCCTGCCGATACGGTGGCGGGAGTTCATCCTCTTACCGCCGTCGGCTCAAGGAGCTTCCGCATGGCGTCGGACACCGTCGAGATCGAAGAGATAGGGCCCGTTCTTTCAATAAGAGAGAGCCCGGCGGAAGGAAGACCCGGAGACAGGCTGCATTTCGAGGGCGCCAACTTTACCCCCGACGGCGCATACGAGATCGGTTTTGAGGGCGAGATCATCGTATCCGGACTCACCGCCGACGGGAGCGGCGAGATATCGGGAGAGTTTGAGCTTCCCGCCGGATATGCGGACGGATGGTATCAGATCGTAGCGTCCGATATGCTCTCCGAGGGCAGCGCCGTCGCCTTTGTGCGGCTCGACCGCACGGCGCCCGCCGCCCCGAGGCTTTCGCTGTCGGCCAAAAAGCAGAGCCTGATCCTCTCCTGGGAGCCTCCGGCGGATGACGACATCGCGTATTATGAGGTCTTCTGCGGAAATGAGAAGCTTGCGCGGCTCACGGGAGTAACTTCTCTTGAACTGAACATGCGTTCGGAGAGCTTCCCGCTGATACCGGGACAAAGCCGTTCTTTCACCGTAAAAGCCACGGACCGGCTCGGAAACGAGGGCGCGGCTTCCGCGGCGGTGACCGGCGGCCTGGCGTCCGGCAGCGATGCTCCCGAGCTGAGCTCCGTCTACGTTTCTTACTCGAATTATATCAGGATGGGCGGAGAGACCCTGCCCATCCTCAGCGGCGGTTCCGAAAGGGTTTGGATCTCTGCCTCGGATGATCAGGATATCAGGTCTTTCGTAACGGAGATCGCGCCCGAGGGCGGCGCCTTTACGGAGCTGGCAAATTCTTTGCCGAACTATTACGGAACATATTCCGGTCTTGCGCACTTTGATTCAAGCTTTGATATGGATACGACTGCATTTGCCGACGGCGTATATACCGTCAGAGCGACGGCAACGGACTCCAACGGTCTTACCGCAAGCAGAGAGCAGCGGTATTACATAGACAATACCGCCCCCGCGCCGGTAACCGGCCTTTCGGTAAGGGAGATCTCCAACGCTCTGACCGTCAGCTGGAGCTGGACGCCGGGAGCGAACGGCGAGATCGCGGACCGCTTCATGGTACGCTACTCGGAGGACGCGGACTTTGAAACCGGCAACAGTCAGACCGTCTATTATTCCTCCGGCGAAAAGAGCGTGACTCTCCGCCGCCTGACGCCGGGAGCGGTCTATTATATCCGTGTCACGGCTATGGACCTTGCCGGGAACGAGAGCGCCCCCGCTGCGGGCAGCGGGACTCCCGTTTTGGATAATGAGAGCCCGGTGATCACCGCCGTGTACCCGGGGGAGGGCAAGCTCGGCGCGGACGTTGCCTTCCGCATCGCCGCCGAGGATAACGCGGAGCTCGACGCGACTTCCGTGCGCGCCGAGATAAACGCAGGCAGCTCCGGCAGCTTCATTCCCTTCGGAAGTTATTACTACTCCAACACGCTGAGGTCGAATGAGCACGATCTCAACGGCAGCTATACTCTGCGCTTCTATATCTCAGACCTGTCGGGAAATGAGTCCGCGCCATTTGAAATGACGCGTGAGTTCGATACCTTCGTTTCGCCGGCAGTCGGTCTGCAGGCCGGGCCCGCGGCGGGCGGCATACGCCTGAGCTGGAATAAGAGCCCGGATAAGGACCTTATCTACTACTACGTTTACCGTGCCGCAGCGGGGGAGGACTATCGCTATCTCACCGCGCTGTCGCCCCTTAAGGTCACGAACGGCGAGACCGCCGTATGGACGGACTATGACGTTGACGACGGCGTCGTATATTCATATAAAATAGTGGCAGTCGACGACGTATATAACGAGTCGAGCAGGGACGACGCCGCGGCGGCTTCCGCGGAGAGGGGCAATTTCAGCACCTCGATCGCCGTTACGCCCGGCGAGAACGCCGTGCCGGGCAGTCTGCTGCACATCGAAGGCAGCGGCTACCGCGCTGGCGAGAGCGTGACGGCCTATATCGACGGAGACGAATATATCTTCTGGGTATATGCCGACAATGAAGGAAATGTTTCCGCCGACTGGAGCTATGTCCGCGCCACAGAGGCCGGAGAGCACGTAATAAGGCTTCGCGGCGATTGGTCCGCAGCCGAAGCAAGCGCGGCATTTGTATGCCTGCCGGTCAAGCTCACGGCGCCGGCGGCGCCGGAAACGGCGAGCGGAGCAATGGAGATAAGGCTTTCCTGGGGCGGCGTTTCCGGAGCCGGATGGTACCGCGTATACCGCGCCGGGGAAGGAGAAGAGCTGAGCCTCCTTGCCGACAAGGTCTACGGAACGGGTTATACCGACAGGGCCGTTTCCATGACCGGCGGAGTGGGAAACATCTATACTTACGCGATAGCGGCCGTGGACCGTTACGGCAATGAAGGCGTGCTGAGCGAGAGCTCGGTAGACAGACCCCAGCCGGATACCGTCGATCCCGAGATCACCGCTTTCACTTTCCAGCGTGTCGGCAGCGAGCTCAGGCTGATCGCCGAAGCCGGGGACGATCTGCGTCTCGGCTCGGTCATCTTCCGGTATAAGCCTGCCGAGGCCGGCGACGAGGGCTACATTACCATAGCGGAGATACCGGCCGCGGCCGGCTCCGCGAAAGCCACTTTAAACACTTCTTTGGATACAACCGGCCTGACGGACGGCAGCTATACTCTTCTGGCACAGGCCGTGGACGGTGCGGGCAGGGTCTCCGTGCCCTTGACGCGCGCTTTGCGGCTCTCTTCCGAGGCGCCGCAGGCCCCGCAAAATCTCGGCGCTTCCGCCGGACAGATGCGCATTGCTCTCTCCTGGCAGGAAGCGGAGGACGGATCCGTGACCGTCGCGAGATACAACGTCTATCGCAAGGCCGACACGGGGCCGTGGAGCTATATCGCCTCCACGACGCTGACGAGCTACGCCGATCTCAATGTGACGGAAGGCGCCGCGTATCTGTACAGGGTCACCGCCGTGAGCGACGCGGAGACCGAGAGCGCGCCGATCGAGCTGAGTTCGCCCGTCGCGCCCGAAAGGGACAGTTCTGCCCCGCAGATAACCGGCTTTGCGCTGCCGGACGGAACGAGGCTCGCGGGCGAGATCCGGATCGCGCCGCTGACCTCCGATAACGTGGGAGTGGATCACGTCGATTTCTTCCTCGTCGGCGACGACGGCAGCGAGATCAGGCTCGGCTCATCCGCAAAGGGATCCTTGACGGTCAATTCCGCGGAGTATAAAAAAGAAGGCAGCCTGAGCTTCCGCGCGGAGGCATGGGACGCCGCCGGGAACAGCGCCGAGGCGACGGTAACATACATTGCGGACAACGCCGCGCCGGGTCAGCCTGCGCTTACCGTCACGGAGACCGAACTGTCCGTGACGCTGCGCTGGTCGCTGCTCTCCGTACCGAAGGATATCGCGGGATACCGTATTTACGAAATACTCCCGGGCGATGAGCGCAGGCTCATAGGCGAGACAAAAGCATCCGTATTCGTTATCGATACGGCGCTGGAAAAGAGCTACTGCGTTACCGCCGTGGACGATCTCGGATACGAGAGCGCCGAATCGAACGCGGAGACCTGCGGGCCCGGTCTCGACGTTACCGCGCCTGCGATATACGCCTTTGAAAGCGGCCGGACGGTGAGGGAGACGGCGGCGCTGTCCGTTTCCGCGGAGGATAACGGCACCATCTCGTCCTGGCGCATCGACTTCCGTCCCATGACGACCGACGAAGTGACCGGCGCGGTGATACCGGCCGGAGAGACGCAGGTCCTTGACGAGGGCGCGTGGGCCGAGCTTGCGGGAAGCGGCGAAGCCGCAAAGACCTATC
>JAGDDB010000343.1 GCA_017958265.1 Oscillospiraceae bacterium
ATAGCCCTTCTGCTTCAGCATCTGCGCGGTTTTCATCGCCTCGTCCGCTTCCGGCTTGAAATACGCAAGCCTGATCAGATCCGGCGTGCTCTCGCCGCGGGGAGGTATGTCTATCTGCATGGCGGCATATTCCGTCTGTGTCAGCATGACGGCGTAGCTGCAATCGCTCTTCCGTCCGGCAAGCAGCGGCGCGATATCGGCAAAATCGGAAAACTTCGTGCTTTTTCCTGACGTGCCTCCGCGCCCTATCAGACCGAGCTCGATATACCGTATGCCGGCGCGGTACAGGCTCTGAGAAATATCCAGCGATGTTTCCGTATCAAATTCCCAATTATTCACATACCCGCCGTCACGCAGCGTGCAGTCTAAAAAAGTATACGGTAGCGGTGTATTTGACATATGTTTGTCTCCATGTCTCCCGGGAGCTCACTTACATCCTTGCTTTTGCTTCTTCAATGCGCTCCTGCATCATTTTCATTCTCGCCTTGTCTTCGTTTGCCAGTCCGTCGTAGTATTCGCACTTGTTCTGCAGATACAGGGTCTCGAACTCCATGGCATGGAATATCTTCTTTTTCAGCTTCTGTTCGTCGCCGCTGGTCCGGAACACGATCTTTCTCGTTTCAAACCTGTCGTTGAGCGGATAGAGCCGTTTGATAAAGTCGATCGCGTCGAAGGATATCCCTCCGCCGAAGTTCACTATATAGCCGGCCGCTCTGCTGCGTTTGGCAATATCCATCGTGTTTTCAAGCATGAAATCGCTGTTGATCTCCGCTCTGGTCAGGCCCATGGAGCCGGACAGATCGACACGGCCGATCGACACGGCCTTCAGGAAGCCCTTTCCTTTTTCAAGGATCGCGTCAAGATTTTCATGGCAGGTCTTGGTCTCGGCGTTGATGATCCACTCGATCTCGCCGCAGCGATCGCCGAACACCTTTTCCGCCGCGCCGATAAACTTCTGCATCGCAAAGGGCGTCTCGATCATCGGGGCCATTATGCCGGCGGCGCCGAGTTTTTTGCAGCGGTTCAGATCCGTTACCGCTTCGCATCCGCCTATCTTGATATAAAGCTCCATGTCCGCGCGGAAAATGATCTGATTCAGCATTACCAGCTCGTCGTCCCGGCTGCCCTCCGCTTCAAACTCCGCTTTTACGGCTATGATGTCGTCCTCGTCCCGCATCTGTTTGAGCAAGTCAAGCATTTTCAATTCTCTTTTATTCATTTCCGTTCTCTCCGATCAAAAATTTAGAAATGTCATCGGTGGTATGCGCGCATGCCGATGAATTGCGATACTTAAAAACGTCCTGCGATGAATGAAAACCGAAACCGTAAATCACGCCTATAAAATCGACGCCCGCTTTTTCCGCCGCCGCAGCATCGCTTGAGCTGTCGCCTATCATTATCCCCCGCTCCGGCGGGGTCTTTGTTTCCGAAAGGCACTCTCCGATCAAATCGGCTTTGGACCGCCGGAATTCGAAGTCTGTCCCGCAGATCGGCCGGAAAAAATCGCCGAAGCCGAACTCAAGCAGCAGCTTTTGCGCGTAATCAAATCTCTTGTTCGTCGCGACCGCCATGGCGATGCCCTTGTCGGAAAGGGCGCGGCAGAGACGATAGATCCCCTCATAAGGCTTTGCCCGCATCAGATAATCGCTTTGCGAATATATGTCCCGAAACAGATTGGCCGTTTCTTGAGCCCGCTGTTCGGAAACATGATAATATTCCTCAACGAACTTATTGAACGGCGGGCCTATGGCCGCTCTTAGACGGCTTTCGTCGGGTATGGGCAGGTCCGATCTCATCAGGGCCTCCCGAAACGCTGCGAGCAGTCCCTCCGAGGTATCCAGCAGCGTTCCGTCAACGTCGAAGACCGCCAGAGAGTATCGCCTGTCCGTACTCATGGCACTTCCCACCATCTGTACGGCTCCGCAGCCATTTCCGCCTCCAGCTCTTCCCTCGGGATAAGCGGCACCATATCCTCCATCGGAACGGGTACCCTTACGCCGTCCTCGCGCGGCACTTTTCCCTTTGCCATCGGGAACGGATCGTCGAGCCAACACATGACCTCACATATCACCGCTCCTTCCGTCGTCATCACTCGCTCGAGGCACTCTTCCAGCGATTTCAGCGTCTCCGCTCTGAAGTAGGGATACCCATAGGCGTCCGCTATCTTTTTCAGCTCCGGAAATACGGTCCCCGAAGCCGGGTCGACGCCGAGAAAGCGGCCTTTGAAAATGCTTCGCTGATGTCCCCGGATCGACGCATATCCGCCGTTGTTCCAAACGAAGACCTTTACGGGCAGCTTTTGAGTCAAAATGGTCTGCAGCTCCTGTATGTTCATCTGCAGGCTTCCGTCCCCGACGATGCAAATGACCTCTCCCCCGTCTTTGGCGATGCTTGCGCCTATCGCTGCCGGCAGCTCGTCGCCCATTTCGCAGTGAGCGTCGCCGCCGAGGTAACGCTGCCCGACGTCGGTAAACTCAAGCGACCGCATGACGATATCCGCGGGCGTTCCCGCAGACGTGACTATAACGCTGTCCCTGCGCAGGTGCCGGTTCAAGGCTCTGCAGAAGGCAAATTCACTGATGCCCTTGCTGTCGTCGTCATGTTCCGGCGAAAAAACCGGCCACTTGTTTTTCCAATGCAGGCATTTCTCCCGCCATTGGGCGATGTCTTTCAGCCTCAGCTCCGGCAGGCTTTGCAAAAACTCTCCCACGTCGGAAAGGATGAAACTGTCTATCCGCACCGTGCCTTTCCGGTGTTCATTCGGATCGATGTCAACTACGATGATCTCTCGGGCGTTGTGCGCGAAAAGCTCGTAATTATAGCCGCTGGTGCGTATCCCGAGCCGGCTGCCCAGCACAAGCACGACGTCGGCGTTATTCAGCGCGAAATTGGCCGAGCGGTGGCCTCGTGAATCCACTACGCCGCAGTTCAGGGGCAGCGCGTTCGGAACGATGTCAAGTCCGAGACGCGTCGACCCCATGGGGATCCGGTTTTTTTCCAGAAAACGGTTTATCGCCTCGCCGGCTCCCGCCATGCGCACGCCGCTGCCTACCAAAATGAAGGGGCGCTCTGCGCTCTCGAGCGCGTCGCACACCCGGCGGACTTCTTCCTGCGTCGGGCGGGTCTTCATCGGCTCCGGTGTAAAATGTCTCTGCTTTTCCGGGTCGATCTCCGCTTCCTGCACGTCCATCGGAACATCCAGCCACACCGGCCCCGGACAGCCGTGTTTCGCCAGATAAAGCGCCTTTTCCACATGGTAAACGGTCTGTTCGGGATCCATGATGGTCACGGCGTATTTAGTAATGCTCTTTACGATGGAAACGATATCCGCCTCCTGTATCCCGATCTGACGCACGGGCGCCGCGGCCGAGGTGATCATCTCGTTTCTGTTGCACTGGCCCGAAACGAATATGACGGGAACGTTATCCTGCCATGCGTGAAGCGTGCCGGTCACGGCATTCGTCCCGCCGCAGCCGGTCGTCACATAGCATGCGCCGTAATTGTTGTTGTATTGGGCATAAGCGACCGCCGCCATGGCAGCCGCCTGTTCATGCAGGCAGGGTACCGGCCTGATATTCCCGTTGCACGCCAGACCGTCTGTCATAAACATCAGCCCGCCGCCGGTGACGATAAAAACATCCTTCACTCCCACGCGGTAAAGTTTGTCCGCGACATAGTCCGCTACTCTCATTTTCGTTCTCCCGTACGATATTTTATACCGTTTCGATCAGTCCTCAAACTCGATCTCCGAAACCATTACTCCGAGTACCCGCGTATCCGTAACGTCTCCGCCGTAATATCTCCTCGACGTCGTTGCGCCGTCGGTCTCAAAGGTTATCTCCTGAAATCCGCTCTTATTGACGCATATCCCGGGCAGGACTATCGCCGCCGTCCCGTAATAGTCAGCCCAGAAGTGCGGCAGTGCGCCTACCCTTTCTCCGTTATACAGCACGGCCGTGTCTTTTGCCCCGGGATGCGTCCTGTAATGTATCTTCATGATCCGGTTTCTTCCGTCCGTGACGACCACTTTGAGCTTTGCGGACGCTCCGCTCCAGCGGGAGCGCTCTTCCTGCCCATACCAGCCCTCCGATAAAAACTCATTGCAGTTCCCGCCCTCGGAAAAATCGATGTAACTCGTATCGTTCAGCTGCCGGGGGGCGGAGCCGTTTTTTCCCTTTCCGCGGCGGCTCAGCAAGCCCGCGGCTTTTTTCGGCAGATATCCCCATTTGGAGTCGGCAAATCTCCGCAGCTTGCACATGAAATCCCATGAATCGTTATCATATGCTATCCCGTACTGCCGCAGCGCCTGTTCGGTTTTGTCAAGCTCGCCGCGCGCTTCGTCCAACTGTGCTTTCACGCGGTAATAGGACGAAATGTGAATGGTATCCTTGGCAAAAGGTTTATTGCCCCGCTCGATGATGCGAAACAGGAATTCTTCGGCTTTCTTTTTGCGGTTAAAATCGAAATCCGGCCGCAGCGGCGGCTGAGAAAGCATATCCAGATACTGATCCCTGTCATTGTCAAGCTCTTTGATCCGTTCGATCACCGCGTCAAAATCGCCGTCATATTCCATGCAGTTGACAAACGCTTTGGGATTGAAAAGCTTGTCCACATCGGGATTTCCCCAATATATCGGGACGGAATACGCCAAAACGGGATGCATGAGCTTCTCTGTGGTCACGCCGGACAGCGGCGAATTCTCAAAGGCGATAGTAAACTTATATTTCCTCAAAAAGAAGAGTTTATCGTCGCTCCATGTCCGCGTGATCGTACCCTGGCCGTTTGCTCCCCCCGTCCACCGGCTCGTGATCGCGCCTTTCGGCATGTTGTTCAGCACATGCCCGGGGCAATCCACATGCTTATACTCCATCAGTCTGAGGCAGAAGGCCTTGCGCAGAAACGCCCCCATCCCCATCCAATCCTGCGAATATATAAAATTGCAGAACTTTCTGTCGAACATTTCCGGCTCGACCTGGCTGCGGTCCTGAACGGAGGGGTCCAGATCATATATTCCCGGGCTGTTCACGTCTCCTACCGGATAGGGCATATACCGGTCGTTGTATACGATAGGCTCAAAGCCGAACGCATAGTCGCATTCGTTGAAATTCGGAGATACGGCTTCTCCCGCGCAGAATACTCTTACACAGTTGTAATTCCAGAAATCCAAAGGGTCGCCCCAAACACTGTAAAACAGGAAATCCGGGTCATCGCTGAGCACCACATCGTACCTTTTTCTCAATGTTTTGGTAACCCAATGGTCCTCCGGTCGGAATGACGCCGGGTCAAAACCCGTAAACTTGATTTTGACTGTTTCCCGGCTCATTTTTTTCTCCTTCTCTTCTTAAAGCTCATCCATTCTCTGACGGCGCGCAGTATGGTCCTCATACCTACCTGCCCGTTCCGGCAGGCTGTCAGGAATACCAGCGACGGGTCCGACTGCACATATATGTTTTCCCTTGTGACCTGTGCCGGGCTTGCTCCCCCGTTCGGCAGTACGGCGAAGGGCTTTTCCGCGCCGACCGTCATATACTGAGAAAATGTCAGCGTCTGGAACGTGGCGTGGTCCATGCAGAAAATCTGCTTGAAGCGGCGCAGCACATCCGGATTGGGGATCGCGCAGAGGGGATTTTCCTCATAGAATTTCCCCACCGTCTGCTGCAGTCTGATATACAGTCTTTCCTTTATCTCCCTGTCCGCTATGGGACGCCAGCAGTCGTTCAGTATGCTGTCAAGCACATTCCAGTAATTTTCGCGCCAGACCTTCACTTTGCTCAGCGGCATGCCGTAAACCCTGTTCAGGTCGGACAGCAGCTTTTCCGCGCTTTCTTCGCGGAAAAGGTCTGCCTCCCTTGCGGTACGGCCTTTCGCGCCGGGCAGGGGGTCCGCACGGCGCGGCTGAATGTTCTCGTCAAAGGCCAGGCGAAGCAGATAGTCCTCATAATCTATCGTGCAGAAAGACGCGTAGTCGATGCGGAACAGCCGGCAGAACTCGCTCTCCCCTTTTTCGCCGCTCCAGCGTCCGAAAGCCGTTTCGTCGCTGAGCATGACCACGAGCTTGCGCATGATATCGAAAGCCCGGCGCCTTATATCGGGATCCTGTATCATTTTCCAGCTGTATGTGAAATACCAATCCAGGTTCCAGCGGTAGGCCCAAAGCCATTCGTCTCCGCCGCTCTCGCCGTCACCGGATCCTTGTCCCGCATTATCCCGCTCCGCGTCATCCTGCGCATCGATCTGCTTTGCAAGGGTCCGCCACGCGGCGTCAAGGCCCTCGGCGCAGGCTATGTTGGCATAGCGGATGCTGCTTTGAAAATCTCTGAACAGCGGCTCGGTGTATATGTATACGGAATCGTCCGTGTATCCCACACTCTCGCTGGCGAGCAGCATCTGACAGAAAAACAGAAAATCCTCATAGTATTTCAGTTTTTCGTTGAATCTGAGGTGATTGCTTTCTATGACGCTGCGGCGGTAAAGTTTGTTCCAAAGCATCGTGTTCCCGGATTCAAAGCAGCGCGCCCTTCCCGTTCTGGCCCTGTAATGGGAAAATTGCCGGATAGCATTCCCCTCGTCGGGATACATGCGCGAGTAGTTTCCCGTTACAAGGTCCTCGTTTCCGCTCCTGGCAACATCCAGCAGTTCCTTATACGCCCCGGGCGTGACGGCGTCGTCTCCGTCGCAGAAGTGGATAAACTCTCCCGTTGCCGCTTCGAGCGCCGCGTTGCGCGCCGCGGCCACGCCTCTGTTCTCGGGAAAAGAGATCAGCTTTATCTCTTTGTGCGCTGCGGCAAGCTCCCGAACGATCTGCTCGGTGCGATCCTTGCTGCAGTCGTTCACCACGATGATCTCCATCCGGTCAATCTTCTGCGCCAGGATGGACTTCAGACAGCGTTCGACCTCGTTTTCGAGGTTATAGACCGGTACGATAACGCTGATATCCGGTCCGTCATAGCGTCTGACCGGAGCGGAGGCCTGACCGGCCGTCCCCGCCGCGCCGCAGCGGCTCCCGGCCTGCGCGCCGCTGCTATCAGGCTGCAGATACCGCGTCTGTCCCTCTCTGCCGTCGGCAGGCGTTTGCTTTGCCGATGTATTCGGATTATTGCGTTTTACATTTTCATTCATGGCAGTCCGACTACTCTCCCTGTTATTTTTGCATCAGTACATTTGCTGCCGTTTATAGCTCCAGATATCCTGATGATCCGTATTCGTATTCAAAGCGTCAAGTTTTTCCGTATCCTGCGGGCCGATCTCAAAATCGAATATTTCAAGGTTATGGGCGATGTGCGCCGGGTCCGAGGAGCGTGTCAGCGGCACAAAGCCCTTCTGTATGCTCCAGCGCAGCGCGAGCTGCCCCACGTCTTTGCCGTAAGACGCCGCCATTGCCTCGAATTCCGGCGTTTTCAAAATGCCGCGCCCCATGGGCGACCAGGCCTCGATCACCATGCCGCGCTCGCGGCAGAAGCGGACAAGGCCCCTTTGCTGAAAGCCCGGATGCAGCTCCAGCTGGTTGACCTCCGGCATGGGCAGTCCCGCGTCCGTCAGCTGCAGCAGATGGCGCTCCAGAAAATTGCACACGCCTATGTGCCGTACCCTGCCCTTCCGCTTCAGCTCGGCCAAAGCCTGCCATGCGCCGATGTTTTTTTCGCGGTAGTTTTCCTCGCTTCCGCGCGCGACCGGCCAGTGGAGCATGAACATGTCCAGATAATCCGTGCACATGCGGTTGAGCGCCTCCTCGAAGTCCTGCAGCGCTTCATGGTATCCGTGGCGATCCGGCGCGAGCTTCGTCTCGAGAAAAAGTTCTTCCCGCCGTACGACCCCCTCTTCCTCCGCCCGTTCCACTGCCTGTCCCACGCCGTCTTCGCTGCCGTATACCCGGGCGGTATCTATAAGGCGGTGACCGGCGCGTATTGCCTCAAGCACGAGCCGGTCCGCCGGCCCGGCAAGATCCGCCGTGCCGAAGCCGATCGCCGGCAGTTCCGGTATTTCCGATATGCTCATTTTTTTCTCCCTCCGTTGCGGGATCCGGAGAACACTCGTTTCAGTCCCGCAATGCACGCATGTATCCCCAGGCAGATAAGCAAATTCAAAGCGGCCTGCAGAAGCCCGTACATATACGCGGCGCTGCCCGAGCTGAATTCGGGCACAGGCATGATCCTGCCCAGCAGCGCATAGATCTCAAACTGCATCGCCAGCAGAGCGAAGGCGCTTTTGCTGACGTAAGAAAGAAATCTCCCTACCGGCCGGATGAGTGACAGGAGCTTTCCCAGCGCCGCATAGAGCGCGGTGCCGCTCAGCCCGACAAGCAGAAAAAGCGGGACGCTCCATACTCCGCGGTCTCCGTATATCCTTACGGACATATTGATATAGCCGTTGGCCGGAACGAGCATGAGATAAAACACCCCGAGAACGGCGGCGCCGAGGATGCGGTCTGTCCGCAGCGATCCCGCCGCCCTCCGGCCTTCGTCGGCGGACGGCAGCTCCGTACGCTTTTCCGTCCGTCCCGTTTCCCAATCCCGGTAAAGGTAACCGGCCAGCATGAAAAACGCTCCCGCAAACGCGGTGTCTATGCTCCACGGAAGCAGTATCGGGAGCTTTGACAGGCAAACCGACGCGGCAAGCAGCGTGAGCATCACCAGCGCCGTGCGCGCTGCCGTTTTTTCCCGGTTTATAAGATACATGGCCCCGATGAAGATGAGCCGGGCGCACAAAAAGCAGGTCAAAAACCACAGCGCGCCGTTCTTGTCCAAAAAGTACACGTTCGGCTCGCTGCCGAGGGGATAAAGACAGTATCGCGAATACAGGGAGCCCAGAGCGTCGTGCAGGAGCCGGGACGCGGAAAAGCTCCCCGCTGTCAGTCTATTGATGCTGTCGATGGCCAGGATCGCCGCCGTCCAGCCGAAATACGGCTTCAAAAAACGAACCGCGTTCTTTTTGCACTGAGACAGATAAATACCGGCGGCGCTGTCCGGCGCGATCCGCCTTCCGGTATATCCCGACAGCACGAAAAAGGCGCACATATAGCAGGCGCAGAACCAGTCTCTGTAATTCAGAAAACCGCATCCGTGTGAAATGAGAACAACGATCAGCAAAATGCCTTTTGCCGCGTCGATGCTCTCTATCCTTCCGTTCTTCACGATGCCGTTTGTTTTGTTTCCGGCTTCAGCCATCCTGCGATCAAGCTCCTCCGTGCGCCGCCGCCGGCGCTCATATTTCTCAGCTGAAAACGGCAGCGGGCATCACCCGCACGTTTTCAGATACCAATCATAGACCTGTTTCAGTCCCGTTTTCATATCGGTCCCGGCCCTCCAGCCGAGAGCGTTAATCCTGCCGCTGTCCAGCATGCGCCGCATCATTCCGTCCGGCTTGCTCGGGTCGCAGACGATCTCTCCCTCGTAACCTACGATCTGCCTGATCGTTTCGGAGAGCTCCATAATGGATATCTCGCTGCCGCTGCCCATATTGATCGCTTCGTCCCCGTCATAATGCTCCATCAGGAACAGGCAGCCGTCCGCCAGATCGTCCGTAAACAGGAATTCACGCAGCGCCTTTCCCGTCCCCCAAAGGTCCACGGAGGGCGCCCCGGTCTTTTTCGCATTGCGGTACTTCATTATCAGCGCGGGGATCACATGAGATCTCTGCGGATCGAAACAGTCGTTCAGACCGTAGGCGTTTGCCGGGATCGCGCTGATAAAGTCCGCCCCGTATTGACGCTTCATATAGCTGCACAAACGGCAGCCGCATATTTTGGCCAGCGCGTAGCCCTCGTTGGTCACCTCGGGCAGCCCGGTCAGGAGCAGCTCTTCCTTCATGGGCTGAGCGCATTCCTTCGGATACTGGCAGGCGCTGCCCAGATACAGCAGTTTTTTCACACCGCTTTTATAGGCCGACCACAGCACATTCTGCGCGATCGCCATGTTGACGGAAAAGAAGTCCGCGGGAGCCTCGGAATTCGCCTTGATGCCGCCCACAAGACCGGCGGCAACAAACACGTATTCGGGCCGTTCCGTTCCGAAAAACTCATCCGCCGCAGAACGGTCCGTCAGATCGAGCTCTCCATGAGTTTTAAGCAGCAGATTATCATAGCCCTCCGCCCGCAGTTTTCTCACGATCGCGGACCCGACAAGGCCGGTATGTCCTGCCACATATATCTTTGCATTCCTGTCCATTTTCAGACCGTCTCCCCGAGCACGTCTTTCAGATAGTCGATCTGCTCGCGCATATCTATGGAGTGATTGCCGACGAAAAAGCCGTTGTCATGGATATAGTCCGCGCCGGTCAGCTCGCCGGATATGCTTGCGTCCAGGCGGGAGAATACCGGCTGCCTTGCAAAGTTGCCCGCGACTATGGGCCGAGTTTCTATCCCCCGCTCTCGCAGGTGCGCCACGATGCGGTCGCGCATCCGCGTATCCGGCTCATTGAGCAGCAGGGCAAAGCCGAACCAGGAGGAGCAGCCCGTTTCCTTCTGCATGTAAAAGCGCGTATCCTTGCCGACGGTGTTTTTGAAATATTCCGCGTTATCCCTGCGCTGCGCGACAAAGCCCTTGAGCCGCTTCAGCTGTTCGGTGCCGAGCGCGCCTTCCATTTCCAGGGGGCGGAGGTTGAAGCCCGGCACGACAAAGCAGAAGCTTTCATAAAAGGGATCGTCGCTTTTTGTGTGCAGGCTGCTGTTTTCCGGCAGATTTCTCGTCCAGCCGTGAGCGCGGGCCGAGAGCATGTAATGGTACAGCTCCTCGTCGTCCGTCACGACAAAGCCGCCCTCCATCGTACAGAGGTGGTGCGAAAAAAACGTTGAAAACGTTCCGAACACGCCGAAGGTGCCCGCCGCTTTTCCGTCAAAGCTCGCGCCCATCGATTCGCAGTTGTCTTCCATCAGTATCAGGCCGTGTTTTCCGCAGAACGCGGTCAGCTCATCGAAGCGGTTGGGATTGCCCAGCAGGTTTACCGCAAATACGCCCCTGGTACGGTCGGTAACGGCCTGTTCGGCTTTGGCAATGTCCATGTTGAGCGTTTCCCGGTCGATATCCACAAGGCGCATTTTCAGCCCCATCTGTTCCAGCGGAAAATAAGTCGTGCTCCATGATACGGCGGGGACAAGGATCTCATCACCCTTTTCAAAACGCCCGGAGTATACCATGGCCGCGATCGCCAAAAGATTTGCCGTCGATCCGGAGCTTGTCATCACGGCATATTTGCTGCCGAATTCCTCTGCCGCCGCGCGTTCGGCCTGCGCGACCTTTTCACCCATGGTAAAACGGTTGGATCTCAAAACGGCGTCAATCGCCGCGTATTCTTCACGTCCCCAGGTATCGTTGGACAGCGGGTACTTTATCTCCATATCGGTCCCTCCTTGCCGCGCTGAGCTTCCGCCAGCGCTCTGTCGTGCTTTGCCATGATCTCCACGAGCCGCTCATACGAGGTGGTCTGCGGGTCCCAGCCCAGCACGGTCCTTGCCTTAGTCGGGTCTCCCAGCAGATCGACGACGTCCGTGGGGCGGTAAAATTCCGGACTTACCTCCACGAGCACCTTGCCGCTCGCCCTGTCGATACCCTTTTCATCCACACCCGTGCCCCGCCATTCCAGCTCTATGCCGTTGATGCGGAAAGCGAGCTCGGTAAAATCACGCACCGTGTGCTGAACGCCGGTGGCGATGACGAAATCATCCGGCCTGTCCTGCTGGAGGATCATCCACATGCATTCAACATAATCCTTTGCATAGCCCCAGTCGCGCTTGGAATCCAGATTGCCGAGAAGGAGCCTGTCCTGCAGGCCGCAGGCGATGCGCCCCGCCGCCAAAGTGATCTTTCGCGTCACGAAGCTTTCCCCGCGGCGTTCCGACTCATGGTTGAAAAGGATACCGTTGCAGGCAAACAGACCGTATGCCTCCCGGTACTCCTTAATGATCCAATACGCATACTGCTTTGCGACAGCATAGGGCGAATAGGGATGAAACGGCGTTTTTTCGCTCTGCGGCACTTCCTCCACCTTGCCGAACAGCTCGGAGGTGGATGCCTGATAGACGCGGCAGCTCTTTTCCAGCCCGAGTATGCGCACCGCCTCCACTATCCTGAGCGTGCCGAGCGCGTCCGTATCTGCCGTATACTCGGGCGCGTCGAACGATACCGCCACATGGCTCTGCGCCGCGAGGTTGTATATCTCATGCGGCTCGGTTTCCTTGATGATCCGGAGGATGCCGAGAGAATCCATCAGATCGCCGTAATGCAGATGAAAATCGGGATCGCCGCGCAAATGGTCTATATTCGGCTTTGCTTCCACGGAGGAACGTCGTATGATGCCGTGCACCTCGTAGCCCTTTTCAAGCAAAAGCTCGGACAGATAGCTGCCGTCCTGACCGGATACGCCGGTGATCAGCGCTCTTTTTTTCATTCTCATTTCCTCCGTTGACGCTTGATTTTATAACTCAGCCATCCGCTCAGCGCATCCGCCGACCGGCGGACTATGTCCCGCATGCCGTATTTTCCTTCCCTGCACATGGCGCCGAAGGACTGTGCGCTCATTGCGTCAAAGCCCATGGGGTTTTTATCCAGCGGCACGCATCCGCCTTCGACTATCCGGGCCAAAAACGCTTTCAGCTCTTCCTCCCAGCCGAACGGAAACCCTTCGCTCAGCGGCGGCTGCCGCAGCATTTCCATATACTGCTCTTCGTCGCGGTCCAGCTCCTCCACGCGGCGGATGACCGCGTCTAAATCGCTGCCGTAGTCCGCGCAGTTTATAAACGCCTTGGGATTGAAATACTCCGCGGCCTGAGGATTTCCCCAATATATGGGCACGGAACCCGCCATGAGCGGATGTATCAGTTTTTCCGTCGTAAAACCGGGAAGCTCGGTATTTTCAAAGGCAATGGTAAATTTATAGTTTCGCAGAAACGCAAGCTTTTCCTCTGCCCAGCTCGCGTTCAGATCCTCCCGGGTGCGCAGCTTGCCGTTCGGGTATCGCTTTTCGAGCGCGTCGGGCATATTGTTCAGCACCCTGCCCGGGCAATCCACGCTCCGGTACTCCGCAAGGCGCATGCAGAATTCTTTCCGCAGCGCGGCGCCGCTGCCGCCGGTCTCGTTTGCGTATATGAAATTGCAGAACTTTCTCCCGAACGCGTCCGGAGGGACGGTACGCTCCCCGTCGATGTGTTCCCACCATGCCGTTTCTCCGTAATTCAAAAGCGGCGGCTGGCGAAAATAGCGAGTCCCGAAGGTCAGGTCCATCGCGCCGATCGCATAATCGCAGTCATTGAAGTTCGGAAGGACCGGCTCGTTGGCGAGAAATATACGCACGCTGTCGGGATATGCCAGAAAGTCCGTTCCGAAGCAGCTGTAAAATATCAGGTCGGGATCATCCGAAAATTCAACGTCAAACAGGCTTTGCAGAGCGCGGATATAACAGTTATCCCTGCTGTCAAACCCGTAAGGCTGATCGGTAAACTTTACCTTGACCTTCAAAATCCGCACCCTCTCCGATCACCATTCCATCGCATAGCGTATGATGTCCGTCTCCGTCAGCTCCGATCCGATCTGCACCTCTATCATGTGCAGATCCTCTTCCGCGCACAGCGCGTGCTTCATTCCCGCAGTGATGTACGCAACATCTCCGCGCTTGACGTTCCTGGTGTGCCCGTCCAGAAGGAGGACTCCCCTGCCTTCTATGATCGTCCATATCTCGTCGCGGAGCTCATGCGACTGATAGCTGAGTTTTTTCCCTTCCCTGACAAACAAGTGCTTCGTCAAGGACCGCTTGCCGTCTTCGTAAGCGTTATACTCCAAAACCTTGTAATAGCCCCAGCGGCGTTCCTCATACATGGGGCGAAGCGAGATCTTCTCAACATAGGGCTTCATAAAAGAACTCTCGGTTTTTCCGCTGACCAGGATCCCGTCGGGGGAGGCCGCAATCACCATGTCCTTCACGCCGAGCGCGACAAGCGGGATATCCAGTTCATTGATGATCTGAGTATCCTCCGTCCCCTCGCCGCGAACTACCATGCCCACATCGTCGTGGATCTGATCGGCAAGAGTATTCCACGTTCCGAGATCCTTCCATACTCCCTGATAGGGAATGACCGCGACCGAGTCCGCCTTCTCCACGACTTCATAGTCAAAGCTGGTTTTTCTGAGATCGCCGTAGTGCTCCCGCAGCTCCTTAAAGGACTGCGGCGCCGCCTGTTCGTTCAGTCTGTCGATCATATATCCGGCGCGGAAAGCGAAAACTCCTCCGTTCCACATCGCGCCTTCGCGGATCATGGCTTCCGCATACGCGGAGCCGGGCTTCTCTACGAACTTTCTGACTCTGCGGTAAGGGCCTTCCTCTTTTTCGGGGAGGATGTACCCGTACTTCTCGGACGGGTATGTGGGCCTTATCCCCATCAGCACGATATCCGCCGCGCCGTCGCGGACCGCTTCTTCCATCTGAATGACGGTCCGGAAATAACCGCGCTCCGTATAGGGATCCACCGGCATAACGATAACCGGCTCGTTTTTGTCACAGTGCTTTTCATAATACAGATAGCTCACGGCCAGAGCTATCGCGGGGAAGGTGTCCCGGCGTTCCGGCTCTGACACTATCTCTACGGATTCTCCCAGCTGTCCGCGGATCGAGTCGATCTGTGATTCGCTGGTGGCGATCGTGACCGTCCCGACGATGCCGGATTCTCTTATCTGTCGAAATACCCGCTGCACCATGGATTCCGGGTTCCCTTTATCGTCGGTGAGCAGTTTCAGAAACTGCTTGGATCTCGCGTCGTTGGACAGCGGCCAAAGCCGTTTGCCCGATCCGCCGGAAAGCAGAATAATGTTCATATCTCGTCTGTCCTCTTATCTGATTATCTGATCTGTTGTTCGGCGCGTGACCATAAGCGCCGGATCGTTTCCGCCGTGTCCCCGATCGTATAGCCGGCAGCGCGGATCTCCTCAAATGTGTCGCGTCTCGGGATATCTCTGCAGCTCAGCAGCCGTTCGGCCCACCTTGCCGGCTCGTCCAGGGGCAGGTAGGAGATAAGGTCCGTTATCTGCGTCTCCCTCGGCACCTGCTCCGAGCAAACTGCCGGAAGCCCGGCGGCCTGGGCCTCGATCGCGACGATGCCGAGTCCCTCAAACACGGAGGGCATGGCCAGCACATCGCCGGCCCACAGCAACTCGGGGATGCGCTCCGTTACGCCGAGGAAGCGCACCGCGTCCGATACGCCCAGCTCTTCGGCTTTGCCGCGAAGCAGCTCCTTGTCCTCTCCCTCGCCCGCCAGCACAAGCAGCGTCTTCGGGCATTGAGCCATGATCGCCGTAAGGAGACCGAGCAGAAAGCTCTGATTTTTCTGAAAGCACAGCCGCCCGACACATACTATCACGAAGGCGCCGTCCGCGCCGAGCTCCGTGCGCATGCGTGCTCGCCCGGCAGGATCGCAGCGAAACCGTTCCGCGTCTATACCGTTTCGTATCAGCGTCCATCGGCCGGCCCGCGTCACGCTGCGGTCGAACATAAACTCGGCGGCTTTGCCGGAGCATGCCGCGAAATGGGTCGGCGCGTTTCGGAAAAATTTCCTGCATATGCGATGGACCGTCAGTTTTGCGGGCCGAAGCAGGCTTTTCCGCAGATCGGAATTATGACTGTGCACTATTCGCACCGGCACGCCGGCGCGCTTTGCGGCCGCCGCATAACCCAGCGCGAGACCGTCGTACAAATTGAGATGCACCGCGTCAAAGCGCTCCCGCTTCAGCAGCCGGTAAAAGGCGGAAAACCGTGTATGGCAGCCTCTCAGGCTGTTCGACAGCACGGTCAGCTCCGTCCCGAGCTCCCGAAGCCGGGGAAGATACGCCTCCGACTCCAGGTACGCCGTGACCAAACGTATCTCAAAACGGTTTCCGTCAAGGCGGGGGATCACATTCATAAGAAATGCCTCAATGCCTCCGGAGCCCCATTTTTCGCAAAAAACACAGACCCTTGTCACTTTTTCCGTCCCGTCTTCCGGCAAAACATCACACGTCATATGCGTCGCAGACCTCATCGGCCGGACCGATCATTTTTACCCTGCCCTGCTCCAGCCAGACTACGCGGCTGCACATCTCTCTTATCTGGTCAAGATTGTGGCTCACGAAAAGCACCGTCGTTCCGCCGCCCATCAGCTCGGTCATCCTTGCCCGGCTTTTCTCCTGAAACGCGGCGTCGCCCACCGACAGTATTTCATCCACTATCAGTATTTCCGGCTGTACCATGCTTGCCACGGAGAACGCCAGGCGCGCCAGCATGCCGGAGGAATAGTTTCTGATAGGCACGTCGATAAACTGTCCGAGCTCGGAAAAAGCGACTATATCCTCATACTTTTCTTTAAGGAACTCCTCACTGTAGCCGAGGATCGCGCCGTTCAGAAAAACATTCTCTCGGCCCGTAAGATCCGTATCGAAACCGCTGCCCAGCTCCAGCATGGGCACCACATTGCCGCCGGTGGTCACGCTTCCCTCGGTAGGCTTCAGTATGCCGGAGATCACCTTCAGCATCGTGCTCTTGCCCGCGCCGTTGCGGCCGATCAGCCCCAGCGTTTCCCCGCGCTCCACCTGAAATGAGACATGATCCAGCGCCGTGAAGTCCTCATACCGGATATTCCCCCTGATCTTTCTCGTAACGAATTCTTTCAGAGACAGTATCTTGTCGGTATTCATGTGAAAACGCATGGTCACGTCATTGATCACGATCATTTTGTCCATGGCGGCCCCTCACATATAAAGGACGAACTTGTCCTGCTGTCTGTAAAACACCGCGGAACCGACCGCGAGCATGGCGACCGCGATAAGAAAACACTGTATATACACGATCGGCTCGGGCGACGCGCCGTCCAGCAGGCAAATACGCGCGTTTTTCAGGAAGTGATAAAGCGGATTGACCGACAGCACAAATCTCAGATTGTCCGGCAGGATGCTCTCGGGATAGAAGATGGGCGTGGCATACATCCACATCATGCTCAGCACGTTCCACAAAAACTGCGTATCGCGGAAGAATACCATCGACGTAGCCAAAAGCATACCGAGCCCCAGGCTGAAAATGATAAGACACATGAAGAAAAACAGCGAAAGGATCGCGCTTTTCTGGAAGTGGACGCCCGAGGCCAGACACACCAGCAGCATCGGTATCAGAGATATAACAAGGTTCACCATCGAAGACATCGTCCGCGTCAGAGGATAGATATACTTCGGCATATAGACCTTGGTGATCAGATTTGCGTTTCCGAGGATCGAATTGAGCGTCATGCCGCAGGACTCGGAAAAGAAGTTGAACATGACCGTGCCGATGATCAGATAGGAGGCGAAATGAGGAATGTTATTGCGGAATATCGTCGAAAACACGTAGTATTGTACCAGCATCATCAGCAGCGGATTGAGAAAACTCCAGAATACGCCCAATACCGAGCGCTTGTATTTGGTCTTAAAATCCCGCCCGACAAGCTGCCGGATAAGAAAACGGTATTTTTTTACCGCAGTCATCGCGTTGATCACGAAGCTGCGCCTGCCGCTGCGGTACCGCAGCCATACGCAGAGCATCAGCACGGCCAGCAGCGCGCCCAATATGCCCGCAAACAGCCAATAGTGCAGGCCCGTCCAGATATAATCCGTTCCTTCGGCGGCAAAACAAAGCATCCCCTCGGAAGGGGCGCCGTTCACGCTCAGCCCGAAGCCGTCTTCCTCCGCCCGGGAGGCGATGAGCGGCGTGACCGCGCTGCCCGGCGCGCAATCCGACCAAAGCCGGATAATAAGAGGAAGATCATATATATCCTCGATCGGCGTTTGGGCCGATACGGTCAGGATGCTGCCTTCGCTGATCGACGCGGCGTCAAAGCTTCCGGACATCAGCGGCGAAGGATCGTCCGCACGCAGGAGCTCTATCGTTACCGTACCGGCATTGGCTCTGTAATAGGCCCCCCACTGAACGGAAACGCTCTGCAGACGCTGGATCTTCGCGCGGAAGCTCTGCTCTACCGTCACTCCCTGCACCAGCTCCGCGGCTCCGGCGTCCGCGGCGGGCATGTCCAGATTGCCGCGGGAAACCCGAAACAGCAGTTGATCGCCAGCCAGGAAATAGAAGCCGACGATCAGCAGCACATAGACGGCAAGAACGATCAGAAAGGTCCTGGGGATATTCGGCTGATGATTGTTTTCTTTCGATATGTCCTGCGCCATCTTGTTACACTCTTTTTTCGTTTGTTTTACGGCCGGCTCTTCCCCCGCTGCCGGCAGGGGCCCGGGTCCCTGCACCCATAAGAAAAGCCGGTCGCCGAAGCAGGCTTTTCGGCTTTCGGCAACATCCGGCAATCGGGAGGACACAGTCCGCCCCAATTTACAGGAAGTATAGCACATATACATTGATAAT
>JAGDDB010000344.1 GCA_017958265.1 Oscillospiraceae bacterium
ATGAGCTTTGCGCTGTCAACATATTTCTTGCCTTTGAACATTTATCAGCCCTCCTCTACGACTATGCCCATGCTGCGGGCGGTGCCCTTGATCATGCGGTACGCCGCGTCGATGTCGGCGGCGTTAAGGTCGGGGAGCTTCTGCTCGGCGATCTTTCTGACCTCTTCCGCGGACAGGGTCGCGACCTTGTCGCGCGGGGGGACGCCGGAAGCCTTGTCGATGCCCGCGGCCTTCTTGAGAAGAACGGCGGCGGGAGGAGTCTTGCAGACAAAGGTGAAGCTGCGGTCGGCATAGACCGTGATGACCACTGGGATGGTCAGGCCCATGTCGCCCTTGGTGCGTTCGTTGAATTCCTTGGTGAAAGCGGCGATGTTCACGCCGTGCTGGCCAAGCGCAGGTCCTACCGGGGGAGCCGGGGTAGCTTTGCCGGCGGGGATCTGAAGCTTGATGATACCCGTTACTTTCTGTGCCACTGTATGTTTACCTCCAAATAATGTGGTGTTTGCCCGGCCGGAGCCGAGGCAGTTTTGGCGGAAGGCCCTTCGGCCCTCCTCCCACTTTCAGCCAAACGGCGATGTCTGGCTGCGGAAAAGCCGTAATTACTTGACCGCCTCGACCTGATCAAGCTCAAGGTCGACGGGGGTCTCTCTGCCGAACATGGAGAGCGTTACCCTGATGCGGTTGCGCTCGGGGTTGATCTCGTCAACGGTGCCGATGAAGCCGTCCAGCGGACCGTCGGTGACCTTTACGCTGTCTCCCACGGAATAGCCGACAGAGATCTCGCGTTTTTCTACGCCCAAAGAGAGGATCTCCTCCTCGGTCAGCGGTATTGCCTTGCCCTCGGAGCCGACGAATCCGGTCACGCCGCGGACATTCCTCACAAGATGCCAGCTTTCGTCGGTCATTATCATTTTTACGAGCACATAACCGGGAAAAAGCTTATGCTCTTTGGTAACGGTCTTGGAGTCGACTATCTCGGTGACCGTCTCCACGGGAATGTTGATCTCAAGGATGAGGTCTTCCATATGACGGTTTTCTCTTGCCTTGTCTATAGACGCGGCAACCGTGTTCTCATACCCGGAATACGTATGCAGTACATACCATTCAGCGTTGTCAGACATCAAAGACCTTCCCTTTCATCAGCCGCCTATGGAAATGAGCGACTGGACGATGAGCGTGGCAAGCTGGTCAAACGCCCAAAGCACTATGCCGGAAGCCACCATGACGGTCACGGAGACTATCACGTTGTTGAGGGTGTGCTTCCTGGTGGGCCATACGACCTTCTTCAGCTCGCTCTTCATTTCGCGGAACCAACGGGATATCGAGCCTCCCGCGCGCTTGAGACCGCCGTTTTTGGCGTTCTTTGATACCGCAGTGTTTTTCTCGTTAGCCATTCGTCTTTCCTCCCGCCGTTACTTCGTCTCGGTATGGACGGTGTGCTTGCGGCAGAATCTGCAATACTTGTTCATTTCAAGACGCTCCGGGGTGTTCTTCTTGTTCTTGACGGTATTGTAGTTGCGCTGATGGCATTCGTTGCATCTCAGAGTTACTCTGACTCGCATTATCGGCACCTCCTTTAAATTTGCCTCCGGTTTCCCGAAAGCGATTGCCTCCCTGTATCGGTTCGGGCATGACCGGACAAGCCTCTCCGACGACAGGTAGAGGTAATATATCACGATTTCAGGTCAAGGTCAATCTTTTTTTGCCCGAATTTCGGGAAATTTTCCTTTGGTCCGCTTCAGCGCGTGAGCCGCCGTACCCAGCGGTAGCGGTTGCAGACTATTGCGTTCGGTATGCATTTCAAAAACTGATCTGCCTTAAGGAAGCAGAAAACCACCGTGGGAGAGGCGTGGAACACGAAAGCGCTGATCGCCGCCGAGGGTATGGTGAAAAGCCACATGAACAGATTGTCGGTGATCGCCTGATATTTCGGGTCGCCGCCGCCGGCGATTATGCCGCCCTCCACGGGGAATTCGTAGCAGGAGCCCACGGAGCTTATGCTGAGGATGACCAGAAACCGCAGGGCGAGCTCCCGGGCCTCGGGAGAGACGGTATAGAAGGAAACTATCCTGCCGCGCAGAAGGAACATCAGCGCGGCCTGCGTAACGCCTATGATGAGAAAGATCAGCTGAAGCGTGCGGGTATAGGGCTTGACGGCGGCAAAATTGCCGCTGCCCACGGTCTTGCCCATCGTGACCGAGGCTGCGTTTGATGAGGACATGCCGACCACGACGAATATCTGGAATATGACTATTGCTATGCTGTTCGCGGCGATGACCACGGAGCTCATATGGCCCAGCACGGAGGTCTGGGCGCCCTGGGCAACGCCCCACAGAAGACCGGACACCATCACCGGCAGCGCGGCGGAGCAGAAGTCGCGCAGATATTCCGCGTCAAAGCCGAAAATATCCTTCAGCCTCAGCTTCAGCTTTTTGTCCGCGAACAGGACGTATATCAGGATTATCGCCAGCTCCACGCTGCGGCTGGTCAGCGTTGCGGCCGCGGCGCCGACTATGCCGAGCTCGGGGAAGCCGAAATTGCCGTAAATGAGACAGTAGTTCAGACACAGATTTATCACTATCGTGCTGCAGGACATCACCGTGCCTATAAAGGCCGTCTCCACGCTCTGCAGGGAGTACATGAGGGTATTGGATACGGCAAATATTATGTAGGTCCAGCACATCACGCGGAGGTAGCGTACGCCCTCGGCCGTCACGGCCG
Organism: Oscillospiraceae bacterium; assembly: GCA_017958265.1. Lineage (GTDB taxonomy): Bacteria > Bacillota > Clostridia > Oscillospirales > Oscillospiraceae > UBA1246. The sequence goes on from JAGDDB010000344.1 coordinate 2,722, forward strand.
CGTCGTTGGTGAACAGGCTGAGTATCGCCGAGGGAGCGAAACGGCCCGCCAGGCAGAATATCAGGCCCGACGCGAGGGCGAATTTTACGCCCACTGAGGTTATGCGGCGTATGGGGGCGGTCTCGCCGCGGCCCCAATACTGACTGCCCAGCACGCTCACGCCCATGCCTATACCGCCGCAGAGCTGCTGCAGGATGAATTGGAGCTGGTTTACGAGCGTGGCGCCGGACAGCGACAGCTCCGTATATCGGCCCAGCATGACGTTGTCCACGAGATTGACCGTCAGCGCGGCGAGCTGCTGCAGGACGATGATGAACAGCAGCGGGAAAAACGTCTGATAAAACCGCTTCTGCCGGGTGAAGATCCCAAACAGCTTCGGATCGTTGTCCGGCGGCAGCCGGACGGTGCGGGTCGAATCCATGCGCGCCCTCCCGATCGGGTCTTTCCGATCTGTGGCCCACCATGCGCGGCCGCCGTTCCGTGTCCTCGTCCTCTGATCCCCCTGCGCCGGATTAGGCCTCCGCAAGGATCAGCGCCTGGTACGGGGAGAGCGCGACGGAGGCCTCCCCTCTCTGATACCGACCGTAATTGTCCAGAAGGACGCGCGCGCCCTTCACCCAGGGCGGCAGGACATACCTGACAGGGCGGGGGCTGAAATTGGCGCAGACAAAGAGCCGGTCGTCGCCGAAGGTACGGCTGTAGGC
>JAGDDB010000345.1 GCA_017958265.1 Oscillospiraceae bacterium
AAGCTTTGGCGCCTCTCGGAGAGGAATACGGCCGGCTTCTTGACAAGGCGTTTTCCGAGGGCTGGATAGACGTATACGAAAACAAGGGCAAGGACAGCGGCGCTTTCTCCTGCGGAGTATACGGCGTGCATCCTTATGTACTGCTCAACTACACCGATACGCTGCAGGACGTTTTCACCCTGGCTCATGAGCTCGGGCATTCCATGCACAGCTATTTCAGCGACCGCGCCAATGAATACATCAACAGCGAATACAAGCTTCTCGTGGCCGAGGTCGCCTCCACGGTAAACGAGGTGCTGCTGGCCCGCTATCTGCTCGATACGGAAACCGATCCGGGCCGCCGCGCCTTCGTACTCAACCGTTTTCTGGAAAGCTTCCGCACCACCGTTTTCCGTCAGACCCTTTTTGCCGAGTTTGAGCGCCGCGCCCATGAGATGGACGCGTCCGGCATCCCCCTCACGGCGGCCTCCCTTTCCGCGCTTTATCATGAGCTCAACGCTCTTTACTATAACGGCGCCGAGATAAACGAAGCGATGGACATAGAGTGGGCGCGCATCCCCCATTTTTACCGCGCCTTTTACGTGTATCAGTACGCCACCGGCTTCAGCAGCGCCGTCGCGATCGCTTTCCGCATTCTCGAAACCGGCGACGCTTCACCCTATCTGCGCTTTCTGAGCACCGGCGGCAGCGACTATCCTCTTGAGGAGCTCAAGCTGGCGGGCGTGGACCTCCGATCGCCCGACACCGTCAAAAGCGCGCTCGCCGTCTTTTCGGACAGTGTGGACGAATTTGACAAACTTACCGCCGGTATTTGAGCGGCGGGCAAAGGATCAGCGATATGGACCAGGAACAACGGCGCGTATTTCTCATACGCGAGCTATTGAAGGAAGAGCCGCGCTACAGCCGCGTCTCCGTGCCGGAGGATGCGAAGGCGCAGAAGGATCTGCTGCGCTCTTTGATGAATGTCCGCCCGCCCCGCGCCGCAGGCGAGGACTTCATTGCCGTGCAGGACGAATACCTTAAAACGGCCATCGCCGAAAAAGGCGTCACGCGGCTCGAAGAACTGAAAAGCGAGTACGGAGAGCTGTATTTATGGCAGGGCGACATCACCACCCTTGCCTGCGGAGCCATCGTGAACGCGGCGAACAGCGGCATGACCGGCTGCTACCGTCCCCTTCACAACTGCATCGATAACTGCATACATACCTTCTCCGGCGTTCAGCTGAGGCTGAAATGCGCAGAGCTCATCGAGGCGCAGGGACACGAAGAGCCCACGGGCCGGGCAAAGATAACTCCCGCGTATAATCTGCCCTCCGATTTCGTCATCCACACCGTCGGCCCCATCGCAGACGGGCCTTTGACGGATGAGCACTGTTCGCTGCTTGCCTCATGCTACCGCTCGTGTCTGGAGCTTGCCGAGGCAAACGGCTGCGAAAGCATTGCCTTCTGCTGCATTTCCACAGGCGTGTTCGGCTTTCCAAAGAAGGAAGCCGCCCAAATCGCCGTCGGCACCGTCAAAGAATACAAAAGGGAAACCGGCAGTCCGATCAAAGTCGTTTTCAACGTATTCAAGGACGACGATCTGGCGATCTACCGCAATATACTGCGGTTTTCGGGTCAAAAACCGAAGCGGACGGTTTTTGATGACAAACAGTATTGAAAAAAATATACAAATAGATATAATATAGTATATTTACATATTATGCTCCTATATCCTTTCTAAGAGGGGAACGCAAATGCAAGCAAGCTTACATAAGCAAAGCAAAATGAATGACTTAATGAAAAAGGCCGAACAGCTGACCATTGTTCGCGCGATCCGCGGCGGGCTCGTAAACATCACTCCGGTCCTGATCATCGGCGCTTTTGCGCTGATATTCAAGACCTTCCCGGTCGCCGCGTATCAGGTCTTTATCGAAAAATTCGCCGGCGGGCTGCTGCTGTCATTTCTGAATTTCGTTTACAGCGCCACCTTCGGCGTACTGAGCGTGTATATGGCCATCTCCATAAGCCGTTCGTACATACACGTAAAGGCCGCCTCGGCGCCGGACATCGGCGCCGTCGTTTCCTCGATGATGTCCTTCTTCATTCTTGCCGGAGCTTATCTGCCCACCTTCGGTACGGACAGTGTGGGCCCTAAATCCATGTTCCTTGCGATACTTACCGGTATCGGGGCCTCTTCGCTTTATCTCAAGCTTCATGTTTCCCTGACCCACCGTCAGAAACGCACCTATTCCAACGGCGCCGACCGGGAATTCAACCAAATGCTTTTCTCCTTCGTGCCCATCGCGATCACAACGGCGGTCTTTGCCGCGTTCAATACTCTGATAGTCTATGTATTTCAGGTGGACTCCTTCCGCATGCTTATCACCCTGGCCTTCGACAAGCTTTTCTCCATAGGGCATACCGGCTTTGCCAAGGGCTTTTTCTTCGTGCTGCTCTCTTCGCTGCTTTGGTTCTTCGGCATCCACGGCAGCGACACTCTCGAAAGCGTCATGCAGACATATTTCGCTCCCGGTCTGGCTGCCAATCAGGCCGCCGTTGCCGCGGGAGAAGCTCCTGCGGAAATTCTCGCCAAGGAATTCTTCGACTGCTTCGTTCTTATGGGCGGCTGCGGCGCGGCAATATGCCTGCTGATCGCCATTCTGATCTTTTCCCGCAACAGGGCCCGGCGGGGCCTCGGTTTGGCCGCTGCTTTCCCTATGGCATTCAACATCAATGAGCTCATGGTATTCGGCCTGCCTATCATCTTCAACCCGATAATGCTCATTCCCTTCATTGCAGTTCCGCTCGTCTGCTACACGCTGGCGTATATCGCCATCGCCTCCGGGCTCGTGCCCATGATCACCGGAGCGGTCGAGTGGACAACGCCTATCATCCTCGGCGGATTTCACGCCACGCGCTCCTATGCCGGCAGCGTCCTGCAGATAGTGAATGTGGCGGTGGGCGTTCTGATCTACTTTCCTTTTGTCCGCATGCTCGACAAGCAGGACGAATCGAAATACAAGCAGGCTTATGAATCGTTCATCGATTATTTCCGCCACAACGAGCAGGCCCTCATCGGCGTCAAACTGATCGAGCAGGACAACGTCTACGGAGAGTTTGCCAAGATCCTTTGCGCCGATCTCGAGCACTCGCTCAAAAAAGGAGTCGTTCTGGCATATCAGCCGCAGTACGGGTATGACGGCAAATGCATGGGCGCGGAGGCTCTGCTGCGCTGGAATCACCCGGTCTACGGGATGGTTTATCCGCCTGTAATCATAAAGCTCGCCGAGGAAGGCGGTTTCCTCGCCGTACTTGAGGAAACCGTGATGCAGCAGGTCATCGATGACCGGCCCAAGCTGTTCAGAAAATTCGGACAGGGCGTCAAGCTGTCGATAAACGTAACGGGCTCAACGGTGGTCACTCCCCGCTTCCTTCAGTTCTGCCGGCAGCTGAACGGAAAAGGCGATCTTTTGAAGGACGCGAACATTTGCCTTGAGGTAACGGAACAGGCCGCGCTGTCTTTTGACGAAAACACCATCAATACTCTGAGCGCTTTCCGAGAGCTCGGACTGTCTCTCGCCATAGACGATTTCTCAATGGGCCAGACGTCTATCAACTATCTCAAGGAAAATCTGTTCGACCTGATCAAACTTGACGGCTCTCTCGTAAAAGGCCTGCTTACCAATCAAAACTGCAGAGAGATCATTTTGTCCATTGTCAAGCTCGCGTCAAACCTGCACATGACCGTGCTTGCGGAATACGTCGAGACCGAGGCCGAGCGTGACGCTCTTCATGAAGTCCACTGCGACTGCTATCAGGGCTACCTCTATTCTCCGGCGGTATTTCTCCCAAACGACTCTTCCGGTTCGTGAACGTCCGCCCGTCGGGGCAAACCGCGCTCACGCCGTTTTCACTGCCGCTCGGCGAGTGCGCGAAGCGCAGCGCATCCTTTTTGCGGGCGAAGTCCATGGGACTTTGTCGTCAAACCAGAGCTTTTCAAAAGGTTTTTCCTTTTCCCCGGCATTGATGATTTATATGGAGTACAGGTAATGCAGAAAAAAACCAACAGCCTCCTGTTCAAATTCGGGACTCTTTTTGCCGTTTTCGCGGTCGTCGCCATAGTTATCTGCGGCATAGTCACATACGTTACCCAATCCCGGATCTATCAGAAACAGCAGGAACAGAACATACGCAATATAGCGAATTACATGACCGTTGTTCTCAGCGTCGACGGACTGGATTTCCCATTGTACCAGGACTATATCATCGAAAATCATGACAGGCTGAATATCCCCGCAAACTTCACCGAGGACGACATTCAGCTTGCGCGGGCGGAATATGAGACAATGTTAGCCCGGGAATATCCCGGAAAGGTGCTCGGGATCGACGTGGAGTTTTCCGAGCTCGGCGATGAGCTCAAGGCGGCTTATGCCGTATACAATCACGAGTATTATCTCGATCTGTTCGAAAAAGCGGCGGAATACTTCAATATTGCCTATGTCTATTACCTTGTCCCCACCGGCGAAGGGAGCCATGTTTACCATGTGCTTGATCCCTCCCGGGAAACAAGAGAAGGCAGCGAAAGCTTTATCGAGCTGTGCGGCGATGAGGACGCGCCCGAAAACGAGCACCGGAAAATGTGGGAGGCCTGGAACACGGGCAGCGCGCCGAGCGGCTACGACAGCTATGACAACGAATACGGCAAAACCTTCGCCTGGTATACTCCGCTGTATATCGGCGGCGCGAAGCTCGGCGTGATCGGCGCGGAAGTGGAAATAGCAGATTACAACCGCGCCATTGCCGCGGATACCCTTCGCCGCTTCATCCCCATCGCTCTTGTGCTGCTTATCGCCATCACGGCCGTGCTTTGGCTCATCAACCGCTTCTATATTTCGCGTATACAGGATCTGACCCGGAGCATAGAAGAATATACGCTGACGAAAAACGCCCGCATCTCCGGAGAGATCGAGCAGAACTTGTCTAAAAACGACGAGATCTCCCTTTTGGGCAAACAGACCGCCTCCATGATATTGGAGCTGGATAATTATCTGAAAAGCCTTGTGGAAACGTCGAAGGAACTGACCCACACCAAAAGGCAGATCGACGCCATTTCCAGGCTCGCTCACAAGGATGCGCTCACGGGCATACGCAACCGCACGGCTTACGAGGAAGAGATCGGCCGTCTGACCCGGCAGATCGCGAACAGCAGCAAGCCGTTCGGCTTAGCCGTGATCGATCTGAACGAAATCAAGCGCATCAACGACACCTACGCTCACGAGCAGGGCAACATAGCGAAAAAAAGATGCTGC
>JAGDDB010000346.1 GCA_017958265.1 Oscillospiraceae bacterium
AGCGTGGGCGAGCGCGTTTTGGGCGTGACCGAGCCGGTCTTTCGCCGCAGCGCGTTCATCACACGCCCCGAAATGGCCGTTGACAGAGATACCGAGCTGGAAAAACGCATAACCTCTCTCGTGACCTCCGGCAGCGAGGAAGAATCGTATACCGACGCGGATGAAAGACTGCGCCGCTGGCAGCGCAAACGCCGCTGGCGCACGGGCTCCGGGCGCATACCCGAGGCGGAGAGCGAGCTTGCGGACGTAAGAAACAGGCTGAGCCGTATCGAGGATGAAAACGGCCGTCTTGCCGGGCTCAAAGAAGAGCGCGCCAAATTGGAACAGCAGGAAAAACAGCTCGAGGAAGAGCTGAAAAGGCATAAAAGGGACGCCTATATCAAGGCCGTTGAAGATCACGCCGCGCTGGAAAAAACCGTACGCGAGGCGCGCTCGGAGCTTGAGCGCATCGCTCTCGACGCCCGCGGGATATCCCGGGAGGATATCCGCTTCGTGCGCGAAACGCGCGCCGGTCTTACCGCGGCCGAGGCGGCGGAGGAAAAGGCCCTCATTGAGCGCGACGCCGCCCGGGCGGAGCTTGACGCGCTGACGGAGGGAGAAAAGGAAAAGAAAAAGCCCTCTTTCGCGGTATGCGCTCTTTACGCTCTCACCGTCGTACTGTTAGCGGTATATTTCCTCGTTTATCAGCATGTGCTGATACCCGCAGGCGCGCTGCTGTGTCTTATCGCGGCCTGCGTCCTGCTGGCCGTCGGCCGCTCAAAAAGGCGCAGAGAGGCGGCGGAACACATCGCGCGCGCCGAGGAAGAGCTCGGAAAGCTCTCGGAAAAATACGACTCTGCCCGCAACGAAAGCGCCTCGCTCGGCCGGACCCTTTCTCAGGCGCTTTCGAAGATAACCAAAGACGAAAAAGCCGACGCTCTCACCGCGGCGGCCGAGGCCGAAGAGCTGCTTTCCCGTCTTGCCGAGGCAAAAGCCCGCTCGGAAGCTCTCGGCGAGCTGCCCCCGCCTCCCGAGCCGGACGAGGAAGGTCTTGAGCTCATCGGGGGCGAGGTGCGTCTCTCCCGCCGGGATACGGAAGATTATCTCGACCGAGTGCGTACCCAGCTCAGGCGCGTATCCTCGGAGCTCGCCCGGGGCGAAGGCGCTTTCAGCCATCTCGGCGATCCGGTGCTGCTCGGCACCAGAGAATGCGACCTCATCGACGAGCTGTCGCGCTTAGGCCGGGAATACGACGCGCTGGAGCTGGCCATCAACACTCTGAAGGACGCCAATTCCCGCCTGCAGCAGGTCTTTTCTCCCATCATCTGCCGCAGCGCGGCGGAGCTCATGAGCCGTATGACCGGCGGCGGCTACAGCAATATCTACTTCGACAGGAACATGCGTTTTTCCGCCACGCGCGAGGGCGATCTCGGACCGAAGGAGCTGGAATACCTCAGCGACGGAACCCGCGATCAGCTGTATCTCGCGGTGCGTCTCGCGGTATGCATGCAGGCCCTTCCCCGGGAGGACCCCTGCCCGATAATACTCGACGACGCGCTCACCTGCTTTGACGATATCCGCGCCGAAAACGCCCTCCGGCTGCTGCTGGAGCTGGCGGAAAACAGGCAGATCATTCTTTTCACCTGCCACGGCAGGGAAAAGAAGCTCCTGGAAAAGATACTCGCGGAGCGGCAATGATAATGAACAAACAAATCGGGAGGCGGTGTTCCGCCTCCCGATATTAATGTTTCACAGGTATTTATCCGAGATTTTTCACCATGCGCGTGGCTATCAGCAGCGCCTGCTCGCGGGTGGCCTGAGCGTAGCCCGCCGCCTCCTCCGCGCTCGTCACCGCGCGGGGAGCGAACTTGTTGTCGCCCACGCCGTTGATTATCCCGTTGGCCGCCATGAAGTATACGCTGTCCTTCGCCCAGCCGGATATGTCCGCGTCGTCGGCAAAGGGCTCCGGCTGCGTGAACATGCCCTTGAACTGCTCGTTGTAGCTGCCGTCGGTCTCCAGCGTCCAGCCGGAGAGGGCGACCTTTTTGTATACTCTCGTCAGCATCGTGGCCGCCGTCTGACGGTTGAGACGGGTCTCCGGCTCGAAGGTCGTGTCGCTCATGCCGTTGGTAACGCCCACGTTGAAGGCCTTCAATACTTCTTCATCGTTCGTGTCCGTGAAGGGATTTACGGCTATCGGCTCCGCCTTCGCGCCGGAAAGAGACTCATATACCTTCACGCTCACTGCCGCGAACTCAGCTCTCGTTATGGGCTGAGTGAGGTCCGCGCCCTGCAGGCACTCGGGTATAAGGCCGAGAGCCGCGGCCTCCTCCAGCTCTCCCGCCGCCCAGCCGTGAGCCTGGAAAGAGGGCTTGCTGCCTATTACGTTGGACCAGTCGGAAACGAGGCCGAGCTCCTCGCAGACGAGGCGGGCGCGGATCTCCACGCTGTCGTTTTCCGTGAGCACTCCCGTATCGGGCGCGGCTCCGCGCTCGGAGCTGAATATCCAGGTCTCGTTGCCGGTATATACGCTCTTCCACTCCCCGCCGTTCACTCTCATCTGCGCATCTATCCGGTAGGGGTCGTACATGCCCTCCTGGGCGCAGCAGTACAGTATGCCGTCATAGACGCTGTCGGGTATGTTCAGGTAGTAATCGGCGCCGGTGAACTGATATCCCGTCTCATCGTCCTCGTCCACTTCGAACCTGAAATTCTCCAGCTTCGGCGCGGCGATGGACGTGGGCGCGGCAAGCTTTTTCTGCGTGCCGTTTTTGCCTATGCTCGTCTCCGGAGACCAGTCGGAGCAGACTGCCTGCCATTCGTCTCCGGACTCTTCCTGATACGCCAGCATCATGCGGCAGCGGAAGGCAAAATTGTGATTTGCCAGATCGAAGTGATAACAGAGCTTGCCGTATTCGTCCTCCTCGGAGGTCAGGCCCGGATCCAGAAAGCCGGTATCTCCGTTTTCGATATAGGTCAGCCAGCTGAGAGTAAACTCGTCATAGGCCTTGGCCAGATCCTTATTGAGGGGATTCATGGCGCAGAAGACCAGATAATGCGGCATGTTCTCCTGATTGTCGGGCAAAAACTTCGGATCGTCCCAGGCGGAGGTATACTGCCACGGGCCGCCGTCCACTCTGCAGTCCGTCTGTATCCATATCTCGAAATTCTCGACGCCGAAGCGGTCGTTGAAAACGCCGTCTGCCGAGCTGTCCTCGGTCTCCTCCCACAGGCCGTAGGCCTTCTGCAGCTCAAGTATATCGTGGGGGGTATTGTACCAGATGTATAAAAGATCCCCGCCGATCCATTCCTCATAGGTCATAAACGGCGCTCTCGGCGCTTCGAGCTTCCCCGCGGGGAAGAATTCCGTAAAAAGCTTCGGCTCCGCGGCCGATACGGACGCGGGCAGCAGCGCCGCCAGCATAATAAGGGCGATCAGCGCGGACAAAACACGTTTTTTCATAAATTTACTCCTTTTACTCCTTATTATTTAAGCAGGAACTCTGTCATCGCGGCCCAGTCCTCGTCGTTGCAGCCGTGGGTGCCGTTTCTCATGAAATAGCCTATGCTGCCGTCCATGATGTACTCCCCGGGCTTTGCGTAGCGCGGGCCGGGAGACTTGTCGCCGTCGGGATATATAAAGCCCGGCAGCCCCAGCGCCTCATAGGCCGGGCTCGCAGCTATGCAGGCCAGGTAGCAGTTGAAAGGATCGCTCCAGAAATCCTCGTAGGCGTCGGTTATCAGCACCTTGCGCGGCGCTATGGCCGCAATGAGGAAATGCGCATCGAAGGGCAGCTCGTCCTCCCTGTCGCCGTACTCGGCGAACTTCTCGCAGAACCAGTAGGGGAAGGTCTCGCTGATGCGCTTGAGCGTCTCGCCTATTTTGCCGCGGAATATGGAAGCTCCCGCGCAGCCGGATTCTATCGCGGCGACGTGGGTAAAGCCCTCGTCGAATATGCCGGCGGCCAGGGCGGTCTTGCCGAAGCGGGAGCAGCCCGCGGCGCATACGCGGCTCATGTCGAAATCGCCGCGCTGCTCGAGATATTTGCGCACATAGCCCATGGCACGGCCCCAGAGCATGAACTTGGCCGCGGCGCCGGGCGTTCTTCCGTCGGGCCAGAGCAGCGCGGGCAGGCCCTTGTCGAAGCCGGGGCCGTCAAGGGTGATGTCGTTGCAGCCCAGGCCCACCACCGCTACGCCCTTGCTCAGCACCTGCGGCGGAGCCTGCACGGCGAAAAAGCCCTCCAGGGCCAGATTGAGCATGACTATTACCGGCGGTTTTTCCGCGCCGACGGGACGGTAGACCTTTACGGGAAATCGATACGTGCCCTGCGGATAGCCCAGCTCCAGCGTGACCACTTCCACCGACGTGCGGGCAACGCCGTCCATACCGTAGTCCGCGCCGTACTCCACCTTGCCCGCCTCGCGGATATATTCAGGCTCGGGCGGCAGAGCGCCGAACTCGTTTTCCTGCAGCAGCTCCAGTATTTCCGCGCGGCGCTTTTTCCAGTTTTTCGCCGTGACCGGAGTGCCGTTTTTCATTTTCATAAGCTCGGGGAGCCCGAGATATTTGATCTTCTGTATCATAGCTTCCTCCTGCATAAGCAGACGGAGGACTGCGTAAAAGCAGCCCTCCGGCAATGTTCGATCAGCACTTTTCCCAAATGGTGGCTACGCCCATGCCGCCGCCTATGCACAGGGTGGCAAGGCCGCGCTTGGCGTCGGGCCGCTTGAGCATTTCATGTACCAGCGTGACGATTATCCTCGCGCCGGAAGCGCCCACGGGGTGGCCGAGAGCCACGGCGCCGCCGTTTACGTTGATAACGTCCATCCTGTCGGTGAGCCCCAGCTCACGGATGCAGGCGATGCTCTGGGAGGCAAAGGCCTCGTTGAGCTCGAACAGATCCATATCCTTTACGCTCAGGCCGCATTTTTCCATGGCGTTCTTGGTGGCGTAGACCGGGCCGAGACCCATGATCTTCGGATCGAGTCCGCCCTGGCCCCAGCTGACGAGCTTCATGATGGGCTTAAGGCCGTATTTCTCCACGGCCTCGCCGGAGGCGAGCAGTATCGCCGCGGCGCCGTCGTTGATGCCGGAGGCGTTGCCGGCGGTCACCTTGCCGTCGGGCTTGAAGGCGGGGCGCAGCTTGGCGAGAGCCTCTGCGCTGGTCTCGCGGGGATGCTCGTCCACCTTGAATTCCACGACCTGCTTTTTCACCTTTACGGGAACGGGGATTATCTCGTCCTCAAAGCGGCCGGAGGAGATCGCGGCGGCGGCCTTCTGCTGGGTCTTCAGGGAGAAATCGTCCAGCTCTTCGCGGGTGATGCCCCACTGCTCGGCGACGTTCTCCGCGGTGATGCCCATGTGATAGTTGTTGAATACGTCGGACAGGCCGTCGTTGACCATGGAGTCGACCATGACGGTATTGTTCATCCTCGCGCCGAAGCGGGCGGTATTTACCAGGTAGGGAGCGGCGGACATGTTTTCACAGCCGCCGGCCATGATCACGTCGGCGTCGCCGGCGCGGATGGCGCGGGCAGCCTCTATAACGCTCTTCATGCCGGAGCCGCAGACCATGCCGATGGTGTACGCGGGCACCTCAACGGGTATGCCGGCCTTTATCGAGACCTGGCGCGCCACGTTCTGTCCCAGGCCTGCCGTCAGCACGCAGCCGAACATGACCTCGTCCACTTTGTCGGGAGCGAGTCCGGCTCTTTCAAGAGCGGCCTTTACGACTATTGCGCCCATCTCGGGAGCGGGGGTATCCTTGAGACTGCCGCCGAAAGTACCCACGGCGGTCCTGCAGCAGCTTACGAGATATACGTCTTTCATATCAAAAACCTTCCTTAATTAAAATTTCGCGGTATTTACTGTCAGACATTATATATCACCGCCGCGGGATAATCAATTCTTTTTATGCCGCTCGCCGAGATTGACAAGCTGTCGGAGCGGAATTATAATCACAATGTTGATATCATACAAACTTTCGCATTCAAACTGCGAAATAATGCTGCATTTTGATGAGAGGATGCTTGAAGATGGCACGCGACAGCAGGTTTTCACCTTCGGAATTAAAAGTAGTCGGGCAGGTCCCGGCAATGTTCGGCAAGCCCGTTGACGTATTCGACACGCCCATTACCCCCCGCGAGAACACTCTGCTGCTCTACCGGGGCAAGACCCCCATGTGGGCTCCCTTCGCTTCCGGCGACGTCACTTCCCTCATGCTCGACTGCGATCCGGAAAACCGCGCCCGCAATCCCCGCAGCGACGGCAGCGCGATAAAGGACGGCTACGGTGTGGAATGGATCTATGTGGAGATCGCGGGCGGCGCCATGGTGCGGCCCGGCAGCCCGATCTGCCCGGATATATGCCGCTGGGAAGACTATGTTTCCATACCCGATCCCGATACCTGGGACTGGGAGGGCTGCTATGAGCGCAGCAAGGACAGGCTCAGTCCCGACCGCGCCACATATATCGCCGTTCCCGGCTGTCTTTTCGAGCGGCTCATTGCCATACTTGATTTCGAAAACGCCGCTCTCGCTCTGATAGACGACGACGCGAAAGAGAGCGTGCATCGCTTCTTCCGCGCCGTTACGGACGTACATAAGAAATTTTACACCAACTGCAAAAAGTGGTTCAATGCCGACATAGTCAACTTCAATGACGACTGGGGCTCCCAGAGGGCCGAGTTTTTCTCCGTGGACGTTGCCAGGGAAATGCTCCTGCCCTATGTAAAGGAGCTTACGGATCACGTCCATTCCCTCGGCATGTATTGGGACCTGCACTGCTGCGGCTTTGTGGAGCACTTCGTGCCTCTTTTCATCGAGGCCGGGGAGGACTCCTGGGGAGGCCAGCCGCTCAACGACAAGCCCAAGCTCAAGCGGCAGTACGGCGACCGCTTCATTTTCACCGACGCTCCGAAGCTCCGCCCGGATATGACCGACGCGGAAAAGGACGCCGCGCTCGACGCCTTCATGGCCGGCCCCTGCGCCGACAACCGCCTGCTGATAGAGAATTCCGTCCCGCCCGATATGCGCAGGCGCATATACGAGGCCAGCCGCCGCAATTACGACCGTCTCGTGGACGAGGGCAAGGCCATCCTCTGACCGCGCGCCGGTCCGGCACAGCCCGGCTAAATGCTCTTTCCCAATTCGTATTCCGCGCGGTCCTTGCTAAGATCGCGTATGCTTCCGTCGCCCCGCTCCATGGCTATCAGGCCCGTGCGGGCTATCTCGATCAGACCGAAATCGCTCATAAGCTTTATGAAGGCTTCGGTCTTTTCTTCGTCTCCGGTTATGGCTATCATCAGCGAGGAGCGGCTTATATCCACTATGGCTGCCCGGAACACGTTGACGATCTGCATTATCTCGTCTCTCGCGTCCTTGCCGTCGGCCTTCACCTTAAGCATCACGAATTCCCGGTAAATGGCTTTTTTACCGGTAAGTATCTGTACGCTGATCACCGGCATCAGCTTATTGAGCTGCGCCGCGATCTGCTCGGCCATGCGGTCCGTGCCCTTGAGGATCACGGTTATGCGGGATACCCTAGCGTCGTCGGTGGTGCCCACGGCGAGGCTCTCGATATTGTACCCCTTCCGCGAAAACAGTCTCGTGACCTGGGAAAGAACGCCCGCGCTGTTTTCCACCAGCACGGAGAGGGTCTGCCTGGTTAATTTTGCGCTGCTGCTCATATCATCTCATCCTTATCCGTAATACAGTCTATTATTCCGCCTTTTCCGGATCTAAGCATATCCGAAAGCAGCGTTTCAAATTCCTTTTCGTTTTCCGCCCTCTCGCCTCTCAGCCCGTAGGCGCGGGCAAGCAGGACATAGTCCGGTCCCCCGGCAAGCTCGGTCTGATAAAAGCGGCCGCCGTATTCGGCCGCCTGCTTCTGCCGGACAAGACCGAGGGAAGAATTATCCATTATCACGCTTATTATTTTCAGTCCGTACCTTGCCGCCGTGGCAAGCTCCGGGCTGTTCATGCGGAAGCTGCCGTCGCCGGTGATGTGTATGACCGGCGTGTCCTTCACGCCGATCCTGGCCCCTATCGCCGCCCCGAGACCGAAGCCCATTGCCCCGAAGCCGCCGCTGGTGATCAGCTGGCCGGGACGGCTGAAGCCGAAGGTACGGCAGGTCCAGAGCTGATGCTGACCCACGTCGGTGACTATCACGGCGCCGGGAGCCAGCTTTTCGACGGTTTTTATGATGCGCTCCGGCGCGCTCAGCTCTCTGTCCCCGTCTTTTTCCGCCCAGGGCGGGGCCCCGTATCCCTTCAGCTCCGCCGAAAGCAGACTCAGTACCTTTCCGGCGTCGCCCACGATATGGTGCGCCGTCAATACGTTTTTGTTTATCTCCGCCCGGTCTATATCCACATGCACCGTCTTCGCGCCCGGAGCGAAGCTGCCGGCGTCGCCGGTGACCCTGTCGGAAAAACGCACGCCCACCGCGATGAGCAGATCGCACTGCCCTACGGCGCGGTTGGCGGCGTCGGAGCCGTACATGCCGGCCATGCCCAAAAACAGGCCGTCGTCCGACGGCAGTGCGCCGAGCCCCATCATTGTGGATACCGCAGGTATGCCGTGTTCACGGCATACGCGCCTGAGCGTTTCCGCCGCGCCGGCGGAGCGTATCACGCCTCCCCCGGCCATGATCAGAGGTCTTTCGGAGCTTTTGAGCATCTCCGCCAGCCTTTTCACATCCCGAATGTCCGTCTCCGGCTGGGTCAGCACCTTTTCTCCGCGGCGCATCAGCCGCTCGGAGCGCCCCCGGCCGAAATGCTCTTCCTTGGGAAGATACGCATACTCCGCCTTTTCCACGGTGGCGTTGTACGTCACATCCACCAGCACCGGGCCGGGCCGGCCGCCGGAGGCCAGGGCAAAGGCTTCTCTTATCGTCCCGGCAAGCTCGCCCGCGGAGCGCACGAGATAACTGCATTTCGTTATGGGCATGGATATGCCCGTTATATCCACCTCCTGAAAAGCGTCGCGCCCCAAAAGGGCCTCGTCCACATTGCAGGTGATGAACACCACGGGGGAAGAGTCCATGAACGCGGCCGCTATCCCCGTGACCAGGTTGGTTGCCCCGGGGCCCGACGTGGCCAGGCATACGCCCGTCCTGCCGGTGGCTCTGGCGTATCCGTCCGCCGCGTGGGCGGCCCCCTGCTCATGAGCGGTCAGTATATGCTTTATCTTCCCGCGCTTTTTATACAGCTCGTCGTAAACGCGGATTATGCTCACGCCGGGGTAGCCGAAAACCGTGTCTACCCCCTGCTCCAAAAGGCACTCCGTGATTATTCTCGCTCCGCTGAGTTTCATTTACATACAATTCCTTTCCCTTGGCCGGGCGGCGCGGCCGCAAACCGGGAGCTCCGTAAGACGCCCCGTTTTCGGCTGTCCTTCCGATGCGGAAAGCCCGATTTCGGTCCAATGAACGTTTTCCCGGCAGGTTCCTGCCCCGCACGGGGCAGTATTGATTGATTTTTTTTATTACATGATCAAGAAAACAGAATTTACATGTAGACAAATCTTATTTTATTATGTTATAGTTAAACAGTCAATAATATAAGCAGTTTTAATGTGAGGTGTACATATTGGCTCGTAGAATTTACGGCGGGATACATCCCAACGACGGGAAGCGTCTTGCCTCCGGCTCGGCGATAGAGGTCCTGCCCGCTCCCGGTCAGGTGATCATACCGATGTCGATGCACATAGGCGCGGAGTGCGCTCCCACTGTCGCCCCCGGCGACCGGGTGCTGCTGGGCCAGGTCATCGGCGAGTCGTCCGCCTTCGTATCCGCCCCCATCCACGCCACCGTTTCGGGCACGGTAGCGGCGGTCGAGCCCCGTCTGCATCCGAGCGGACGCAAGGTGATGTCTGTCGTGATAGACAACGACGGTCTGGACACGCTTCACGAAAGCGTGGTTTCCCATACCGCCGAGGTCGAGGCCGACCCCTCCGCCCTGCTCGACATAGTCAAAAAGGCCGGCATAGTCGGCATGGGCGGCGCGGCTTTCCCCACGCATGTCAAAATATCCAGCGGCCTGGGCAAGGTCGATACCATGATCGTCAACGCGGCCGAATGCGAGCCCTATATCACCGCGGATCACCGCGTGCTCCTCGAAAGCCCCGAGGAAGTCATTTCCGGCATACACTATCTCAGACGCATGCTCGGCCTGGAAAAGGCGTATCTCGCGGTGGAGGCAAACAAGCAGGACGCGATAAAGCTGCTGAGCGGTCTTATTGCTCCCGGCTCGGGCATAGAAATACGCGTTTTGAAGACCCGCTACCCGCAGGGCGCCGAGAAACAGCTGATACAAACCGTCACCGGCAGGCAGGTGCCTCCGGGCGGTCTGCCCGCGGACGTGGGCTGCATAGTTTTCAATGATTTCAGCTGCTGGAGCGTGAACCGCTCCGTCAAAACCGGCCTGCCCGCCATTGAGCGCGTCGTCAC
>JAGDDB010000036.1 GCA_017958265.1 Oscillospiraceae bacterium
AAGCAAAAGTGCAATCGTTTTTTTCATCTTTTCCTCCATTATCTTTTTTTGTAGTTTTTATTATTGCGGCGTTTGGCCGGAATAAACCATTCAGTGCGTGAATTCGATCTGTCCCTTCGGACCGAAGGCTTTGATCCTCGCGAGGGACTCTACCCTTACTCCCCGCGAACGGATCCTCTCGCCCCCGTTTTGAAAAGCTTTTTCGATAGCTATGCCCGCCCCGATCACCTCGGCTCCGGCCTGAGCGGCAATATCAAGCAGGCCTTCAAGAGCTGCGCCGTTGGCGAGAAAATCATCAATGATCAGCAGTTTGTCGTCGGGCCCGAGGAAATCACGCGAAACGATAACGTCATATGTCGTACCGTGTGTAAAGGAGCGCACCTTGGTCGAGTACACGTCTCCGGCAATATTGCGGGTTTTTGTCTTTTTCGCAAATACTGCGGGGCAGCCGAACTCCAGCGCGGCTATGCAGGCAATACCTATGCCGGAGGCTTCGATCGTAAGTATCTTGTTGATATCGCAGCCCGCGAAAAGGCGCTTCCATTCTTTGGCCAT
Source organism: Oscillospiraceae bacterium (assembly GCA_017958265.1). Taxonomy (GTDB): domain Bacteria; phylum Bacillota; class Clostridia; order Oscillospirales; family Oscillospiraceae; genus UBA1246. Next base: position 556 of record JAGDDB010000036.1, read on the forward strand.
TTCATCAAACAGCGAAACGTCCATCTGGTGATTCAGAAAACTGTCCACCTTCAGAACGTCTCCGTCTTTTACTGTTCCGTATTTCCTAATCCTCTCCTCAAGGAGCATCATAAAGATTATCCTCCGCAGAAGAAAAAATCATTTTTATCATACATCATTCGCCCTTTTTTTACAAGAAAAGCGGGCGAAAAAAGTTGATATTTTTTTTGCGAAACTTTGTTGCTTTTCCCCAATGGTGTTTAAAATGTTATCTTAAATATGTTTTTTTCTCTTTTTGAATATACCCTTTCTGAAAACGATCATCTGCATCACCGCAAAAAGGATGACCAATATTCCCAACGTGACGAAGGCCTTGACCGTACTCTGGGGCGCTACGGAAAGCAGCAGCAGCATGGGAAAGCCGAAAACGATGGCCCAGGGCTGGTGATATACGAGATTATCTCCGGCCTGCGTTTCAAAGAGCGGATCGGCCTCGCGCAGCAGGATCACGCCCGTGCTCGCCGTACCCGTCAGCATACCGTAAAGGCTGAGGAAAGCCTCATTCTCATACGCTTTGAATACGTTTCTGCATACTATGCGCAGGTAAAAATATGTAGCGACTGCGCCGACGACGCAGATTATGCTGATCGGTATTATAAAGTTCCTGTGAGAAAATGCGGAAAGGTCGATCGCCGCTATAGACGCGACGACCATCAGATCGAACATAAACCCGGCGATCCGGTTCTGCATAAATACGTTGGTGTATTCGCGTTTGATCACGCCCTTTTTCCCGAGCAGGCGCAGGAAATTCTTAAGCAGTATCGCGCACAGGGTCCCTATCAGGAAGTTGAATCCCCAAACCAGCGGCCGAAGAGTGTTATAGCCGAAATCGCCGAGCACGCCGGTATCGATCACCGCCTCGATGCCGCCCATGACGATATATGCCATGATATAACCTATAAAGACTATGGCGACCTGAATGGTGAATTTATCCATGGACTCCGACATGGGGACCTCGTTTTTCCCCGATATCTGCTGCGCCGAAAGATACTCATCGTGAACATATCCGTCGCCGTCGGAGCTGATTATTCCCTTTCGTCTCAGTCTGTTGAGGTATATCACGCCGCCCACGCTTGCGGAAACGAAACCCATCGCGGCGATGGTAAGGCCGAAGCTTGTTCCGCCTTCAAAACCGAACAGGACTTCATAATTGTGTCCCCAGTTATACGCCTGTCCCGGTCCCTGACCGTATCCCATGGGCAGGAGCATTCCCGACGACCAGAAGCTTCCGAGCAGATAGTGGCATAATATCGTTACGGCGAGTCCGAGCACTCCCTGAAGCAGATAACCCGATACGACCGTTATGCCCGAATCGAAGCCGCCCGTGCGCGAGCGCTTGTCCGGTTTTTTCTCGATATTGCGCAGAGCCATGGCAACAAAACCGAGGCCGAGGCCGTGATATGTAAGCATTTCAAGCGTTTCTGTCGGCACCATCGGTTTATTGAAGATCCTGCTGTATACAAAGCCGACGGCAAGAAACAGAAATCCGCCCAGTACGGAGCTCGGTATCATCAGCCCCCGAAGCGGTTTGATCGCATTTCGGAGGATATTGGCGATTATCATTGCGGCAAAAAGCAGCGTCATTGTCAGGATGAAGCTCCATACGCCGCCATCCCAAAAATTGATACCGGTAGTCATTCTTTGATTCTCCTACGGAATTATTATGATCATCTGGCAGGATATGCGTTCACACATTTATAAACATAAATGTATTAACTGGATAATTCTATTATCATTTGCTCATCTTGTCAACTTTAAAAAAAAATGGTATAATCCGGCTCATGAATGTGTACGATTTCGATAAAACGGTATTTCGCGGCGACAGCACCGTAAGGCTGCTTTTTTATGCCCTTGCGCACGTACCCGCTTCTTTGCTTACGCTGCCCTCCATTGTCTGGGGCGGAGCGATGTATTTGCTGCGCCTGTGGCCCAAACGCCGCTTCAAAGAAAAGGTATACGCTTTCTGCAGATATGTCCCGGATATGGACTCGTTTCTCGAAGGCTTTTGGAACAGGAATTTCAAGCGTATATATAAGTGGTTTCTCGACAGGAAAACAAGCGACGATCTTATAATTTCCGCCTCTTCCGAGTTTGCTCTCCGACCTGTGTGCGCAAAATTGGGAGTAAATCTTATCGCAACGGCTGTCGATCCGAGCTCAGGGAAATATCTCTCGGAAAACTGTCACGGTCCGGAAAAGCTGCGCCGTTTCCGCGAGCTTTATCCCTCCGCCGTGATCAGCGAATTCTATTCCGATTCCCGCTCGGACGCACCGTTGGCAAAACAGGCGGAAAAAGCATATCTGGTTCGCGGAGGAAAAATAATTGCATGGTACTGAGCGCAGGCGCAATATCGTAATCACGGTTTTGATCGTCTTCACGCTGGCCTTCATTTGGGGCAACAGCCTGATGAGCACGGATAATTCCGACGGTCTGAGCAGATGGATACTCCGGCACATCTTCAACGGGAAATTTATTACCGGTGATTTTGACAGCGGCAACCATATTCTGAGAAAATGTGCGCATTTTACCGAGTTTGCGTTCCTTGCTTTTCTATTATGCCTGCGTTTTCGCGCCCGGCGGCATTATTGGAGCTTCGGTGCGTTTGCGTTCGCCGCCGCGGCGGCCGACGAGACCATCCAACTCTTTACGGGCCGCGGAGCTCAGCTCAAAGACGTGCTTCTCGATTGCTTCGGAGCGCTGTTCGGTATCCTGATCGCGGTCATATTGCACAGCGCCCTCACGAAAAGGAAAAGATCACGAAAAGCCCGGCACGGCTGACGGGCTTTTCATCGGAGCGTTTTCATTTGTTAAAATGCCGTTCCCGGGCCACAATGCCCGAGAGCGGCATTTTTCGTTATTACCGTTCCGGTAAGGTGAGTTCGGTTATTTTTTCAAAACGGCAGCCGTAGGATCGCAGATAATACAGCAGCGAAGAAGTAAAATCATTATCCGAGTCTATAAACATGCAGCAGCGCACGTCGGCCCTGTCGACGGCATTTATCGCCTCGTATCTTGAGGCGGGCCTCGTTCCCCCGCTCCATATTACGATCTCGCTTTCCTCGATGGCGTCAAGTTCGTCGGATGACAGCGCATGATCGGACGCTGCAAGAAAAGTGCGGCAGGCCGCCGTGCTTTTGAGCGCGTCGGACGCTTCTTTGTATTCCGTTTCGAAGTCTTTTTCAAAAAGCACGCCCAGGCCGTGTCCCTCGGCCATTATTCTCCTAACTGTGTCGGCATGGTCTACGGTCTGACCGGCGCTGACGAAAAAGCACGCTTTATATCCGTATGAAGAAAGCGTATCGAGAACATCTTCCGTGTTTTCGTTTATACCGAGATAAGAAAGGTATATCGTGACGTCCTCTCCCGGCTGCGGCTGCTGCGGCGGCTCCGTGTAAGCGGGAGACGGCGCGGGCGGAGAGGGCGACGGAGCAAACGTGGGTTTGGCAGTCTCCTCGGCGGCGATCAAAGCCTTATAGCTGCTCAGACGAGTCTGCATAAGCGTCTCCGCGCCCGATGCGAAATCGGCGTCGGATAAATATCCGTCGCGGCTCAGTCTTATGATGTGTCCCTGATCGCTGCGTATGTAGGAATAGTTTATTCCGAAGAAAGCCGCCACATGGTACGCCGGCAGATACGCGGTATCATTTGTATATATGGCCGTGAAAGAATACGCCCGGTCATTTTCATCGTATGTCGTACCGGCGCTCATATCGAAATACAGCGTTTTATCCTTGTCCGATACGACGACCGTCTGCGAGCCTCGGGAATAGAGCGCGGATGTTTCCAATTCCTTTGAGCTGAATACCGACCAGGGCACATAAAGCGTGCTTTTGTATTTTACGGGCATTGTCGCGGCTGTAAGATCAAGCAGCGTATTGTTCACCGCGGTAAAATAAATATCATTATCGGCTGCGGAGCTTATCATGACTGCGGAAGCGGCAATAGCGGCGGCGACTATCACGGAAAGCAATCTTTTTTTCGACATTTCATCCCGCCTCCTTTGAGCTTCCGAAGGTTTATGTCCCTCGCAGTGACATGATATCATTGTCTATATTTTTTTTCAACAGCACGCGTCATGCTTTTTTTATCAATGATGTAAAAAAATGAGAAATCATTGCTTTGGGCCGATTTATGATATAAACTGTCGGCATCGCTTCTCTCCGCGGCGAAAGCGCGATTGCACATTTTGGAAATGAGAGGTTTTTGCAATGTTCGACAAGAGTAAGATCGTTATGCGCAGCCCTTCCTCCCGCGTGAAGGATTTTCTTCTGTATGCGTCCGTAGCCGTCGTCGCGGCTCTTCTTCTGATTTTGGGAAACCGCATAGCGGGAAAAGACGTGGCCTTTTACAACGGCACGGAAATAGGTCCCCGCATGGAAAAGGGCAAATAACGGAAATAACCGATGAGGAAATATCGGAGCGGGAAAACAGCAGCGGAAACATCGTAAGAGATATCGATGTTTATTTTAAAGTCAGAATGCTCTCCGGCGAAGATAAAGGCAGCACGGTCGATGCGATGCAGAGTCTCCGCTATACGGTAGGCGCCGTAAACAGGATGACAAAAGAATCCGAAGTCGGCGATAAGGTCCTTATCCGCTTCGTCGGCGAGGAAGCCGATCCTCAGTGGCAGTTCGTTCAGCTTATCAGGACCGACAAGCTGCTCATACTCGCGTTGATCCTTTTTGTCATACTTATCATTTTCGGGCGCATAAAGGGAATCCAGATACTTATCTCTATCTGTTTTACCTGCTGCGCGGTGTTCACTTTCTTTGTCCCTTCCATACTCAGCGGGATAAACATATACTTTTCCGCCGTGCTTGTCTGCGTGTACGCGATAATCATGACTTTCCTCATTGTCAACGGTTTTCACCGCAAGACCCTCTGCGCGATGATCGGCGCTCTGTGCGCAATAGCGGCGTCGGGACTGCTGTCGCTGCTGATGAATAAAATCATGTCGATGAGCGGCTATCTGGACGAATCGTCGCTCGAGCTTACATATTTGGCCATGGATAAGCCGATCAGTCTTCGGGCGATCCTTTTTGCCGCCGTTCTTATCGGCGCGCTGGGCGTGATCATGGACGTTTCGATGTCGATAGCCTCCTCGATGTGGGAACTCAGGGAAAGCTCGGAGACTGCCGATTTCCGCGCTCTTTTCTCTTCCGGTCTGAACATCGGCCGCGATATCACCGGTACCATGGCAAACACTCTTATCCTCGCGTATATCGGCGGATCTCTCACCGAGGTCCTGCTGCTCGTCACGGCCAACACCTCTCTGCCCTATCTGCTCAACCGCGAGGTCGTGATCGCCGAGATCCTTCAAACTTTGATCGGAGTTTTCAGCATCCTTTTCGCCATTCCTCTCACTGCGTTTATATGCGCCGTGCTGTATACCGAAAAAGGAAAAAGATCAGCCCGATGACGCCGTGAAAAATATCAAAGGTTTTTTTCGATTTTTATTTCATCATCAATTGCATTGAAAAAAATAATATGCTATACTGTTTTCATGAATTAGGTCATTTTTTCGGTATTACTTATTGCCGAAAAAAAGGCTGAAAATAATTGGAGGTATCATATGAGATCACACAAGACCCGGCTTACGCTGCTGATCGTTGCGGCAATGATAATTGCCATGCTTACGGGCATCAGTGTTGCGTCTGCGGCTGACGACACGATTTATGTCGCGTTCTCATCCGACGTGCACTACAACACCAGCAACGAAACCAACAACCTTGAAGATTGGATGGACGCTATAAAGAAGCTCTATCCGAAATTCGATTCCATGTCCTTCTGCGGGGACCTCGGAAGCGCGTATTGCTCTACCGCAGCCGCCTATTGGAGATTTTCCCAGGCGGTCATGGACACTGCCGAAAGCTATGTAGGAACTCAGATCGAAAGAGATCCGGTATATACCTTCGGCAATCATGAATGGTATCCCAGCGCGGGCGGCGACTATGCCAACAACAAGGACAACGCCACCGCACAAAAATACCTCAACCGCACAGAAGCCATAAGCACAGACAAATACAGGGTATATGCTTACGGCGCCGAGGGCTCCGACCAGGAATATACCGACGAAGGCATTGCCGAGCTTGATGCATATCTTGCCTCCTGCCCCACCGATATCCCCGTTTTCGTTCTTGTGCACTTCCCTCTTCACTACTTCTCCTCCAGGATATGTGCCAATGCCGAAAACATGGTGGAAATGTTCAATGCTTATCCCAACGTTTTCCTCATCTGGGGTCATAACCACAACGTGAGCGACACCAACTATGACCATTTCCAGAAAGCGGGCGACCTCATTGAGCTGTCTCCCGGCGTATTCACCGAGATCAATTTCACCTACTGCTCCGCCGGATGTATGTCGGACGCCGAGTATGCCACCGGCAGCGCTTTTGTTAAAGGCAAGGGTCTTGTTGCTCAGATAGACGGTCTCAATGTCACCATGAATTACTATGACCTCAAGGGCAAGCAGGTCGGCGAGACCTTCAAAACCAAGATCGATCCGAACGCAGTCAACAAGGACGGCCCCTTCCTGGTCAAGTTCAGAGATGGACTGGGAGTGATCGTCAGCGAGCAGACTGTCAAGAAGGGCGAAGCCGCCACGGCTCCCGAGATCGAGGCTCCTTTGGGCTATCAGATCGTAGGCTGGAACAAGGATTTCAGCAGCGTTACGAGAGACATGACCGTTTCCCCCGTTTTGGAGCTGTTGGACATGAATCCCCAGATCACCGCTCTTGCAGACGTGCTCGATCCCAACTATGTATACGTTACCATTCAGGTCGATCAGGCAGCTGCCGTCGGCAAATCGGGCGCTCCCATCATCCTCTATCCCGTGCCCTACAAGGACGGGATGACCGTCGGC
>JAGDDB010000037.1 GCA_017958265.1 Oscillospiraceae bacterium
GAGCTCATAAAATGCTCCGACGAGCTCGGGCTCGACCTCGTGCTTACCAGCGGAGGCACCGGCTTTTCCCCCCGCGACGTCACTCCCGAGGCTACTCTGTCCGTCATAGACCGTGAGACCCGGGGCATACCCGAGGCCATGCGCGCGCAAAGCATGAAAATAACGCCTCGCGGCTGTCTTTCGAGATCGGTCGCCGGGATACGCGGCGGCACATTGATAGTCAACCTCCCCGGCAGCAGGAAAGCCGCTTTGGAAAATCTTGAAGCGGTCGTCGATGCAATAGATCACGGAGTGGAAATGCTCCGCAGCAGCGGCTCGGCGGACTGCGCCGTGCCCTCCGGAGACGGAGCAGCGTCCTCTCCGCCATCCGTAGACGAATGGCTCAGTATCGCCAAGGCCTCCCCGGATGCCGCAAGGATAGGTATGTATCTCGTTCACAGCGGCGTCGTGCGCGCGGACGCACGGTCAAAGGTACGTGATGGCGATGTTTCTGCGCCCGAGGTCACGGGGCTGATGCTGTCCCATGACAGTGCAAAGCTCGACGCGGCGATAGCCGACGCCCGTTCCATGCCGGGCATATACTGCATAAAAGTTTGGATAGCAAACGGCCGTCTTAACGTGGGCGACGATATGATGCGCGTGCTTGTCGGCGGAGACATTCGCCCGCATGTGTCCGAAGCTCTTCTTTACCTTGTCGGCAGGATCAAAAATGAATGTGTCGAGGAAAAAGAGCTTTTCTGAAGTCGCTGTCCGGGATAAAGTGTGTTATGAAGGCCCATTCACTTTTTCAGACTTTTATGCAAAAGAAAAGAGAGGTCAAGTTGACCTCTCTCGCATAACGAATGGATATTTGTATGATTATGCAATAGCTTCCTGCCCCACGGTATACGACCATTTCCCGTCGTCGTTTTTTTGAGCAGTACACCGGCCAAAGTAATAGGCGCCTAATCCACTGCGCCATTTTTGCGCATCAAACGCTGTGAGTTCAGGACCTGAATTACCGTCTTTTGTGTCCGGAAGATTCCATGCGGCTTCTTCATTTGTCTTAATTGAGAAAAACAACCCATCTTTCCAATAAAGGTTATCCTTATCGATATAACCCTGTTCACAAAGTTCTTCCCATGTTCCTGCAATATACGGAAGATCATGTTTTGATGCAAATTCACTCATTACGGTGTCTTTTTCCACTTCGGTCAAGTGAGAAAGTTCAGACAAATCGATACCGATCTGAGATAGTTCGCTGTTCAAGCCGGAATCAACATTCCATAAATCTTCCAATACTTCCAGATATAACTCACAGACATCTTCCCGAACAGGTGTTGATTGCTCGCTGTCTGAATTCTCTTCCGTTTGCGGCTTTGTTTCAGTTGGTATAGGTGTACTCTCGTTCTCTTTGTTGTCGGTCTTTTCAACTTGTTTTGTGATATCTGTTTCTTCTTGTTTTGTACCGCTTGATATTTGCGATTGCCCACACCCTGCAAGCGCAATCAGCATAGACAAGCAGATCAACAATAATGCCGTTCTTCTCATTTGATAGGCGCCTCCTGATAATACAGACGGAAAAACCGCCAAATATGACAAATATGCTTTCACACGAACATAGACGGATTTTACCGCAAAAATGTTCCGCCATTGAAAATGAGATAAGGCAACGGATCTCAATGATTTTATCATTTGTCTTTTAATGTCAGCAGTTTCAGCCATAATAAAAATCCCCGCAAAAATCTTTATCTGTCAGAAGGCAAAAAACTGTGGGGATTTGAATAATTATGCTCTGATTTTTAAAGCTCACTTTATCTCTAACGGAGACTTTCCGAAACAGAAATCAAAAATGGCCGGGATGAGAGGATGTTCATTCCGGCCATTTTCCCGAAAAGCTCCGCAGAACCCTGTCGGCGCTCATTCTCCCGCGGCTTTGACGGAAGAAGAATCAAAGGTCAGGGTATACTCTATCTCATGCGGCTGGCTCATGGCGGTGGTATCGGCAAAGACCGTAACGGGACGGTCAAAAATGGTCACGGGTATCTCGAATGCGGAATTTCCCTCCGCGTAAAGCGGCATGTACTTTTCTTCGTCCACCTTCATATAATCGTAGTTGGGGCTGCTCCATTCGATGATCGCGGTGCATTTTCCGTCCTTGACCGTCAGCGCGGCAGGCGAAGTGACCGATGCTCTTCCGGAGCCTCCTGCCAGCGCGACGTCCGCGGTATATTCTCCGTCGGCCAGGCCCAGGCTCTCGGCCGTGGTGAAGAAGCCTTCCGCAAAGGCTTCGGCGGGAAGGGAATCCGCGCGGAAAAGCAGAGTGCGGTCATACCAAAGCTCCTTGTTTTTGCTGTACGCGGCAAAAGGCTCTCCGTCGTCCAGCGCATTGAGCGGCAGAGTGAATATCTTCATTTCGCCGTCCTCGACAGGGGCTATACGCTCCTCTTCCGCCGCGGCGGCAGCCTGCTGCGCCGTGCCGGCGAACATCCATGTATACGCCTTGCTCGTCATGTAAAGCAGGACCTGCATCTTTCCGTTTTCAACGACGAGCTCGCAGTGATCCGCCTTGAACATGCTTGAGCTGGACTTCATCTCCACGGGGTATACGCCGTCTATGAGGCTCTCGGCGTATACGGGCGTCATTCCCTCTTCCACCACGTCCTCCACCGTGGTCATATCCTCGGCCTTGGCGACCTTGTCCGAGCCGTCGGCGTTTTCTTCATTCGTCTTTTCTCCGGAGGTTTCACCCACATCCCGGGTTTCCGCAGCGGCGTCGGGAGCTCCGCTCTCGGGCGGCTGCACGCTCTCTCCGGGCTTTGCGCAGCCCGCGGCGGCAGCCAGCAGCATGAGCGCCGCAAGCAAAACGGCAATCGTTTTCTTTTTCATCATTATTCTCC
>JAGDDB010000038.1 GCA_017958265.1 Oscillospiraceae bacterium
AAGCGCGATCGGCGCAACGGAAACCGGCAACAAGAACTTCTATGCGAAATGGACTGCTCAGTCTTACACCGTCGGACTCATCGTGAACGGCGGAACGATAGTGAGCGGCAACGTCACCGGATATACCTACGGCGTCGGCGCCACACTGCCGACGGAAGTGCAGCGCGAAGGACACGACTTCGGCGGCTGGTACGACAACGCCGAGCTTTCCGGCCAGGCAGTGAGCGCCATAAGCGCGACGGAGACCGGGAACAAGAGCTTCTACGCGAAATGGACGCCCGAAACATACGATATAAGCATGCCGGATACGGACAGCGGATATATCGTAGAGGGCACCGACGGAACGGAAAGCGCGGCATACGGAACGAGCTGGAGCTTTACCGTAAGCCCGGCCGAGCAGTTGAGCGCGGGAAGCGTGTTTGAGCTTTCATATACGGTGAAGGCCAACGGCGTCGAGCTCAATGCGAACAATGCCGGGGTGTATACCATAGAGAACATCGATAGCGATCAGGTGATCACCGTCGGCGGAGGCAAGGTGACCGTCACGGGCGATATGCCGGAGAGCAGCGAAAGAAAGCTGAGCTTTGAAAGCGACATAGTGGAGGAAATAGAGCTCGCGTGCGATCTTTCCCTCACGAGCGAAATTCCGGAAGAGATAATGCAGCATCAGACCCTTACCGTTGCCGGCGGCTTTACCCTCACGGCAGAGGAAGGCGCCATACTCAAAGCGGAAGGCGGCATGACGATACAGCAGGGCGCTGCGCTTGTTGTCCGCGGCGAACTTTACATCGACGGAAGCGCCGAAAACTACGGCAGCTTCGTAACGGAAAGCGGCGGCGTACTGCTCATCTCCGGCAGCGTTTTCAACGGCGGTAACGGAACCTTCCGCGACGGCAGCGGGATGTACGCCGTGGGCCAGGACGGCTTCGTCGTCCCCGCGGTATATAACGTCACTCTGAACGCCGCCGAGGGCGTAAGCGCGTATGAATTCTCGGTGGACGGCGGAGATTATATGCAATACAGCTCGCCGATCGGGCTGACAAAGACGCAGAGCGTTTCGATCCGCGCGGTCATGCAGCAGGGCTATACTCTGGTGCGCTGGCGCGAGGGAGACGAGAATGAAACGATCACCGTTTCCGGACTCGTTTCCGACCTGACGCTCACTCCGACGACGAAGTATGTGCATGAGCATCCCTCCGGCGAGGTCGTTTCCGACTTTGTGCCCTGCACGGAATTTGACACGGCCTGGACCGCATCGGGCGGACAGATCGCGGACGGAGCGTATTATATGACCTCCGACGTCACGGCGCAGAGCGATATCGTGATAAACGGCACGGTGCACCTTGATCTGAACGGGCATGTGCTCGACATGGGCGCGTACCGTATCACCGTAAACGAAGAAGCGACGCTGTGCATATATGACTGCGGCAGCGGCTCGATCAGCGGTACTCCGTCCGACGCCGAAGGCGGCGCAGACAAGGGTGTGATAGACACATACGGCAGCATGGTGATATTCGGCGGCTCCGTAACGTCCGCAGGATCCGATCCCGGCTCCCCGGCGCTGAGCGTGGGACCGTCGGGCACCGTGGAGATGATGGACGGCAGCCTTTATTCACCCGTCGAGACGCTGCGGGTAAGCGGAGCGTTCATGCTGCGCGGCGGCGATATCACATCCGACGGCACGGCGGTGGAGCTGCTCAGTCAGAACGAAGATACCGGAGTACTGACCGTGGTCGGCGGAAACATCAGCGGCAATGAATGCGGCGTGCTCAGCACGGGCGGAGCTTTGACGGTAAGCGGCGGAGCCTTGGCGAGCGGACAGGGATGCGCGGTGTCCGCCGAGGGCGGCATGGTGGAGATAAGCGGAGGCGTCTTCTCGTCGGGCAAAGACCCGGTGGATATGATCGGCGGCTTCCTTTCCGTCAGCGGAACGCCGGTATTCAACTTCGCTCAGGCGGACGCGGGAGGCATTTTCCTGGCCTGTGACGACAGCTCGATGCTGGTCATGGAAGGCGCGCCCGTGATGAACTATACCGGACAGGGAGAACGGCTGGAGGCCGACATCATCGTGATACCCTTTGACGGGCAGTCGGGCAGCGCGGCGATCATGATAGGCGGAGAGCTTACCGGAGGACCGTACAGCGTAAGATGCACCGGCTTCGATATCCTCGCCTCGGGCACCGGCTATGTGCTCGGCGAAAACGACGCGGGCCGCTTTACCGATGCGGACGGCCGTGAGATAACCCTCGATACGCAGACCAACTCCCTGAGACTGAGCCGCAGCACGGTCACGGTTACGCTTGACGCCGTCGGCGGACTGACGGTCATCGATCCGGATACGCAGCAGACGATCGAAGGACCCGTGACGCTGCAGATAGGAACAGACTTCAGCTTTACCGTACTGCCCGATCAGGACAGCGGTTACTCCGGCGCGGAGGTATGGCTGACGGGCGAGCATACGAGCAGGCTTTCACCCGCGGACGGCATTTATACGCTGCGGAACATTACCGAAGATACGCAGCTGATCATTTCCGGCGCGGTCGAACTGACCGAATCGGATACCGGCGGCGAGGACCTCATGACCGCCCTGCTCAACAAGAACATCGGCCTTATCACGATCAACTGCGACGTGGCCTTCGGCGGCGATGAAAGAACGGTTGAGCTTAATCCGCAAAGACGCATAGTCGTGGAGAGCGGCTCGCTGGAGGTCGCGGCCCCCACGGGACTGCTTATCGCCGAAGGAGCGGAGCTTGAAATAACGAGCAGCGGCATCGTCCGCGTTCTCGGCGCGGGTGACGTGAGCGTATGCGGGCTGATGATAGGCGGCACCGTGATCGCCGACGGCTCGCTGATGATAGAAGCGAACGGATACGTCGAAAACTACGGGACGATCGCGCTCGGCGAGAGCGGATGTCTGGATATCGGCGAGGGCGTGATGTACAATGCCGGAACTATCGGCGGCATAGGACTTGTGTTCAACGCCGACAAGTTCGTAAATGAAGGCGAGTTAAGCAATTCGTGCTCGCTGCAGAACGGCGGCGTGATCATCGCTTCCGAGGTCCCCGAAACGGAAGAGGACGGCGGTGTGATAATAATAGGCAGCGGCATTTCGACGCAGGTCGGCTTTGAGCGCGGAGACGAGGAATGCTTCATCGGCTTTGAGATAAAGTCGGGTTACCGGGCCGACAGTGATTTCGCGATAAGCGTGAACGGCGTGGAATTCACGCCCTCCGCAAGCGGCAAGGCAGAACCGGGCATGTATATGCTTCAGGACAATTACTGCGATCTCGTGGCCTCGGTGAGCGAAAACGACGAACACGTGATCGTGACCGTGAGCGGGATCATTGCCGAGTGATAAGCAAAAGACATGAAAAGTATGAAAGAAAAGCTGGTTAAATACATTGCAGCCATAGCCGCGGCCGGGATCTTCACCGCCGCGGCAGGGCTCGGCCTGCTTGACGCGGCGGACTATACCGCGGCGGACAGGCTGTACCAAAGCCCCTCGGCTACGGACGGAGAGATCGTCGTCGTCGGCATGGATCAGCACGCGCTTGACGTTCTCGGCCCGCTGCCCTGGAGCCGCAGCGTGTACGCCCGCCTCGTATCCGTGCTGAACGCCGACGGGGACAAAGCCCCCGCCGCGATAGGCATAGACGTTCTTTTCGCCGGAGAGGGTGCCGACGGCAAGGCGGACGAGGAGCTTATACAGGCCTGCGCGGAGGGCGGCAACGTGGTGGCCGCATCGGCAGCCTCATTCGGCAGCAGACTGGTGACCGAGGGTGAAGATTTCTATATGGACACCTCCGCCGTGCTTGCCTGGGACGGCCCGTTTGACGAACTTGCCCGGGTCGTGGACACGGGGCATATCAACACCATGGAGGACTCCGACGGGATAATAAGGCACGCGCTTTTCGCCGTGGACGTTCCCGGCAGGGGAAGAGTAAGATCCTTTGCGCGGGTGATTTACGAGCGCTGGTGCGCCCATGAGGGTATCGAGCCTTCGGAAGAGCCGCCGCTGAGCAGGGACGGATTTTTCTATCTGCCCTTTACGACCGGTCCGGGAGGCTACTATGACGGCGTTTCCGCGGCCGAGCTGCTTGAGGGCGAGGTGCCGCCGGATTATTTCGCCGGCAAAATAGTGCTGATCGGCCCTTACGCGGCCGGGATGCAGGACGAATATACCACCTCGGTCAACCGTGCCGGGCACATGTACGGCATAGAGATCCAGGCAAACCAGATCGAAGCGTACCGAACGGGATTTTTCCCGAGGGAAATGAAAAAAACGCCGCAGCTCATACTGCTTTTCTGCATAGGCGTGCTTATGTACCTGTTTTTCCGGGAAAGGAAGCTGATATGGGCGCTCGCCGGATGGCTCGCGGTAAGCGCGGGCTGGGTCGGACTTTGCCTGGTCCTTTACAAAGCGGGCGTAATAATGCGGGTAGTGTGGACGCCCCTGCTGGTCACGCTGCTGTTCATCCTCACCGTTGCGGCGCACTATTTCAGGGCGCAGAAGGAGAAACGGCGCGTCACCGCCACATTCGGACGCTATGTGGACCCCGCCATACTGAAGGAGCTGCTCGCGCAGGGCGGCGGAGCCGGGGACCTGGGCGGAAAGAGCTTTGACATAGCCGTGCTTTTCGTGGATATACGGGGCTTTACGAGCATGAGCGAGACCCTGCCGCCGGCCACGGTAGTGCAGATACTCAACCGCTATCTGAGCCTGACCACCCAATGCATAATGCGCTATCACGGCACTCTTGACAAATTCGTGGGCGACTGCACCATGGCGTTCTGGAACGCGCCTCTGCCGCAGGAGGACCCGGTTTATCTTGCCTGCTGCGCGGCCATGGACATGGTGGAGGGCTCCAGGGAGCTGGGAGAAGAGCTGCAGCGGCAGTTCGGACGAACGGTCGATTTCGGCGTGGGCGTGCATTTCGGGCCGGCGGTAGTCGGCAATATAGGCGCGCCGCAGCGCATGGATTATACCGCCATAGGCGATACGGTAAATACGGCCTCCCGGCTGGAGTCCAACGCCCCGGGCGGCACGGTGTTCATATCGAGGGCCGTTGCCGATATCCTGGGCGACAGGGCGACGGTCAGCGCGCCGGATCATGCAATACGCCTCAAAGGCAAGACGGAGGGCTTTGAGGTGCTTGTGCTGAACAGCCTCCGCCGCGATAAGGGGGATCAAGGGATATGAAGAAAAAAAGAATAGCCGCGCTTGCGGCGGCAGTGCTGATGCTTACGCTGTGCTGTACCGCGTTTGCGGCGGACGGCGCGGACCTGGCGGGAAAAACGCCCTCCGGGATAGCGGCGGACGGAGACGGGATTCTGTTTACGGATCTTTTCGGCCGCGTGATATGGCGCCTGGACGGCGGCGCGGCGGCGCGCTTCGCCGGCAGGATAATGCCCGCCGGCGCCGACGGCACCCCCGCGGCGGTATATACCGACGGAAGCAGGGACGAGGCCGGCTTCGCCGAGCCGTGGGCAATAGTGCGCTTTATGGAGGGCTGGGCCGTCAGCGACGCCGGCGCCGACGCGATACGCTATATAGACGAAAACGGAGTATATACCCTCGCCGGCGCCGAGGCGCATTTCGACAGGCCCACCGGGCTTGCCTGCGACGGCGAAAACCTTTATATCGCCGATACCGGCAGCGGAAGCATAAGGAAGATGACCCCCGAGGGAAAGCTTTCGGAATACGTTTCCGGGCTGGATCAGCCCACGGGCCTGTGCTGGGCCGACGGCGTGCTCTACGCCGCGGAAACGGGCAAAAACCGCATCGTCAGGATCGCGGGCGGAAAGACGGAGACGGTTTCCGGCATTGCCGAGCCGGCCGAGGAGGATGAAGTATACCTCGGCGGCTATGCGGACGGGCCGGTAGCCGCGGCGCGCTTTGACGCTCCGCTGGGCGTGGCTGCGGACGCCGACGGGAACATATATGTCGCCGATACCAATAACAGCGCGGTAAGGCTTATAAAGGACGGGAGGGTTTATACCATCGCTCCCGCCGCAGACGGCTCCGTTTCTCCCGTAAAGCCCAGAGGACTGCTCATTTCCGACGGGACCGTATACGTGACCGACCTGACGGGCGAGACGATACTTGCCGTTGACGCGGAAAGAGGGGTATATTCCGATGTGCCTCAAGACGGCTTTTGGGCCGGATATGTCCGGGAGGCCGACCTCAGAGGCATGATAACGGGTACCGGCGAAGGGCTCTTCTCCCCCTCGAAGTCCGTTACGAGAGCGGAATTCCTGGTTATGATATCGCGTATGCACCGCTGCGCGGACGGCAACGCGGTCATAAACGGCGACGGCGGTTTTTCGGACATGCTCGGCGAGGAGTGGTACGCCCCCGCCGCGAGATGGGCGGCCGACATGGGCGTTACCAAAGGCGAGGCGGGAGGCGTTTTCAACGCGTCGAGGGAGATACCCCGGCAGCAGCTCGTGACCATGCTGTACCGCTATGCCGAAGCCAACGGATATGACGTTTCCGCCTCGA
>JAGDDB010000039.1 GCA_017958265.1 Oscillospiraceae bacterium
AGCCTTTTGCGCACAAATTCGGCCGCGTGCTCGCGTACCGTCTCCTCGCCCTTTGCGGCAATATATGCTCTGTCCTTTTCATCGAGAGTGAACTTCGCGCGGAAGGCCGATTTTTTCAGTTTTTCAAGCGCTTCGTCTATAGTCTGCATGCTTCCGCCTCCGCTATAATTATACGCTTCGGCCCTCTTTTTTCAAGCGCTCCGCCCGCAAAAAAAGGGAGGCGCCTCAAAGGCGCCTCCCCGCTTAGTTTTTATTCAGTCTGCAAAATAGCGGTAAAGGAAGGTAACTATCTGCGCGCGGAGGCAGGCCTCCTCCGGGCTGAAGGTGGTTTCGCTCGTGCCTGTCGTCACGCTCTCGCCATATGCCCAGCTTACTGCGTCGGCATAGTAGCTGTCGGGGTCAACGTCGGTGAATACGTCGGTCTTTTCCACCGCGGGAGACCCGGCATAGCGGTAGATGAACGTTACCGCCTGCGCGCGGGTCACCGTATCGTTCGGGCTGAAGGTGGTCTCTGTAGTGCCGGTGGTTATGCCGTTTTCAACGGCCCACAGCACCGCCTGATAGTAGTACTCCCCGCTGTCGATATCCGTGAAAGCGGTTTCCGTGACGCTCGGTGCCGGAGAGCCGGCTGCGCGCCAGAGGAAGGTTACCATCTGCGCGCGGGTGCAATCGTCATCCGGGCTGAACGTGGTCTCACTCGTGCCGGTGGTTATGCCGTTCTCTACAGCCCAATCCACGGCCTCGGCGTAGTAAGCATCCTCCGGAACGTCCTCGAACACGGGCTTTTCGGCAGTCTCGCCGGAGGTCGCCGGTTCGTCGTCATCGCCGCCGAATGCCTCTGAGCCGTAATCCTTCGTATAATCGTCCGTGTAGAACCAGACCATGGTCGAATCTTTTGTGAATTTATATTCTGTTGCCGCAACATCCGCCGGCGTACCGTCCACCATGTACATCCAGCCGGATTTGGCGCCGTGTTCCTTCTCCGCGTATCCGCCTATGGAGGGGAAATATCCGTTGCTCTGCTGCTCATATTCGATATCGAATTCGATGAGCGCGGCAAGCAGCGCGTCAGCTGCTGTAGCGTCCTCAGCGTTCAGCGTTATTTCGCAGCTCTCCTCGTCGCCGAGCAGTGAGAAGTATTTATCCGCGTCGTTCTTGTATGTCAGCGCGTTTTCGCAGGTTTCCGCGTCATGCACCATTACCTTTACGGTTATGGTCACAAGCTGCGCTTCCTCGTCTTCTATCACCGAGAGGTTAATCTTTATCGTTATCTCTTCTGCGGCGTCCGCCTGCTCCTCTGTAATGGTGATTTCGCCGCTTTCGGAGGTATAGCCCTCTTTTTCAACCGTGTACGTATAGCTGCCGGCGTCGAGGCTGTATGTCTTGTCGCTCGTCGCCGAGGGCTCTGCCTCTTCTTCGCCGTTCAAAAGCACCGTGATCTCAGCGCTCGAGGGAACTACCGAGAAGGTAACCACGGCCTTTGCGGGCGTAGCCACGGCGGGCACCCTGCTGCCTATATTGCCGCTGAAATCGTATATTCCGCTGCCCAGCTTTGCCAGAGCTACCAGGCCTCTGAAGCCCTGTTCCATATCAAAGCCGTTGCTGCCGATGCTTGCTCCGTCGTCTCCCGCGAAGGTCATTATGCCGTCCGTAAGGCTCTTGGCGTCTTCTCCCTCGCCTGCTTTCACATCAGCGGGGTCGATGTTCATGGCCGCAAGACCCGCCAGCGCGAGGCCGGTGGAGGCGGCGTTGCCTCCTATAGCGCCGTCTTCTGCCTGCGCAGCTTTTACAGCTTCCACGGCAGCGTCGAGAGCTTCTTTTACGTCATCCTCGGAGTAATACGGCGCCAGCGCCAGCATAATCGGCGTAAGGCCGTCCGTTCCCCCGGCGGTATCCATCCAGCTGTCCTTCTCCGCGAGCGCTTCGGCTTTCAGAGCGGCAATCTGCGTCTG
>JAGDDB010000040.1 GCA_017958265.1 Oscillospiraceae bacterium
CCGGAATACTTTGCCGTTACCTCGGTGCTTATGCTCGAGGCGCGCATCTTTTCAATGTTTTCCTTCTGCTTGTTGATATCCTTCATCGCGTTGTCCAGCTCCATCTGGAAAAGCTTTTCGCTCCTGCTGTCGGAGTTCTTCTGCTTTTCGAGCTGTGATACCGCGGACTCCAGCTGCTTCTGGAGATTGTCGACCGTTTCCTTGGTCACGGTGTTGTCGCTGAGCTCCTTCTGAGCGTCGGTAAGCGTGGAGTTGGCTTCCTCGGCCGCTGTCCTCGCCTCTTTGAGCTGAGCGTCGTTCTCCTTCTGCCTGTTCTTAACATCGGACTGAGCAGCGCTGACAAGCTTTTTCAGATCCTTTTCGGCCTGGGTCTTTTCCTTGTTCAAACTTTTCACCAGTGCCTGAGCCGCATCGTATTTTTCTTCGCTTACGGTGGTATCGCGATTGGCGTTTTTAACCTTTTCCAGCTCCGTCTTGGCGTCGGCCAGCGCGGTCTGGGCCTTGTTGCGGGCGTCGGCAGCCTTGCCGTAAGCCGTCTCGGCGTCCTCCAGACTTCTCTGCAGGTTCTTGAGAGTCGGCTTGGGTCCCAGCGCGTCAAGCTCCGCCTTGAGGGCGCTTACGTACTCCGCGGTAACGGAGGGATCGCCGTTGTCCAGCAGCGTCTTTGCGTTGAGGTAATCTTTCTCCATGTTGTTATATGAGTTGAGCTTGCTCTCGCCCTCTTCATAGGCTTCCTCGGCGTCTATCCAGGTGTCCTGGGCCCTGTCGAGCGCCTCCTGGGCGGATGCGAGAGAGGACTCGGCGCTTTCGACCTTCGCCTCGGCCGCCTGCACCTCGGTGGAGCTGGTGCTCATGGCGCTGAGATCGTCGTTGGCCTCTTCAAGCTGTTCGGTGAGCTTCTCTATCTCGTCCAGCTTTGCTCTGACGTCGTCATATCCGCCGTCCTCGCCCATGCTGAGCTGATTTGACGCGCTGCTCAGCTCCGTGGATATCTCGTTGAGAGCGTCGACCTTGTCGGAAGCGGCATCGGCAGCCGCCTTGGCGGCGTCATAGGCCTGCTGATAGCTGTCGCGGGTGTCAAACTTTGCCTGAGCCTCCGCAAGCTGCTCTCTGAGGCTGGCGATATTCTCGTTTGAAGAGTCATAGTCGGCAGCCACGTGATTGAGCACCTTCACGGTGTAATTGTATTGGAGGTTTTCCAGCTGCTCCACGGCGGCCTCTATCTCGGCGCTGTCCTTCTCGCTCAGGGTAAAGAGCAGATCGCCGGCTTCAACGGTATCGCCCTGCCTGACATGGACCTTCTCTATCTCGCGGCCCTCGGATATCTCCACGTTATATGCCACGTTGGCGACCACTCTGCCGGTACCGCTGATACCGCTCGAAATGCTTCCGCGTCCGGTATACTGTCCCGAGACCTCCGGCAGCGACCAATTCAGTATCGTGTTGGAGAAAAACGTCAGCACAAGCATTACAGCCAGGAAAATGATAGCCGCGTTTTTGACCCAACCGCGTTTTTTCATCTTGCTGTTCTCATTGTTATCCATATCGTACACCTTAACCTTTCAGACCGCCGGAGTAATTTATGCCGTCCAGCAGATATTCCTCGCCGTACAGGAACAGGAAAATAGCGGGTATCATATATATGCACGCAACTGCGAACGCCAGGCTGATCTCACCGGAGTTGATTTCCGACAGGAAAACCGACAGCGGCTGTTTTTCTCTGTCCGGCAGCAGGATTAGCACCTGCTCGACCATGTTCCAATAATCGATGAAAACAAGTATGACGACCGAGTATATCGCGTTTTTGCACGAAGGCACGCATATTTTGGTGAAAATCTTCCACTCGTTCGCCCCGTCGAGCTTTGCAGCCTCGATAAGGCTCTTCGGTATCCTTCTCATGCACTTTGTCAGTATGAACACGGCGAAGGGCGAGAATATGCCGGGAAGGATTATCGACCATCGCGTATTCAGCGTACCGAGCCATTTCGATACCAGGTAGTTCGGAACGAGCGTTACCTGATACGGCATGAGCATCAGCACGATGTACATGAAAAACAGAATGTTTCGGAAGCGTCCCTGATATCGCGCGAAGCCGTATGAGGCGATCAGCGCCACTATGGTCTGGAAAGCGACTATCGGCGCGGTAAGTATCAGCGCGTTCCAGAATTTGAGCAGGTAATCCGGGCTCTTGAAAAGCACCGTAATGTACTGTTTGAGCGTGACCCTGTCGGGTATGAACTTCAGGTTTACTCTTTCGGCTATGAACTGCTTTCCGCCCGATTCTCCCGTTGCGAAGACCGCGCCGTAGTTTGCGGTGATCTCACCGGAGGACATGAAGGAGTTGGTGATCGTAAGCACCGTGGGCAGCAGGAACAGTACCGCGAACAGTCCGGCCCATATGGTGAGCAGGGCGATCTTTATGCCCTTTCTTGCCTTGCGAAGGTTTCTTCTGTTTTTTACAGCCGTCGTCACTGCTCTTCCACATCCTTTCCGAACCGCGCTTCCACGATGAACAGCGCGCCGATTATAAACAGCATCACGACGAACATTATTATCGCGGCCGCGGACAGCTTCTGATAGTCAAGGCTCGCGAAGGTGTTGTTTATAAAATGCTGAAGCATGTACAGTGATTCGAACGGATAATCGCCCGTCAGCAGGTAGACCTCGCGGAATACCTTGAAGGAGCTTATCAGCGACATGATCGTCACGAACAGTATCGACGGCGACAGAAATCTCAGCTTGATGGTGAAAAATCTCTTGATCGGGCTGGCTCCGTCGACCTCGGCCGCCTCAAGCAGCTCGGTCGGTATATCCGCCAGAGCGGCCATAAACAGGACCATGTTGTAGCCTAAGTTCTTCCACAAGAACAGCAGGACGATAACGATCTGACTGTATTGGGATTTGAGCCAGTCCGTCTGCTCCCAGCCGAAGACCGAGAGCCAGTCGTTCATGGCGCCGTTGAAGTGGAATATTACCTGCCATATCAGCACCACCGACGCCACCGGGACCATCATGGGGCTGAGAAAGAAGGTGCGGAAGCGGCTTTTGCCGGGTATCTTGGCGTCGAGTATCATTGCCAGCAGCAGCGACAGGACGACGGCGAGAGGAACCGCTATTGCGGAAAACGTCAGCGTATTGCCGGATGCCTGCTTGAAAGCGGCGTTGTTCCATACCTTGACGAAATTCTCAAACCATACGAATTCTTTATTTATCGGGTTGTCTATAAACGCGTAATAGATGACCACAGCGAACGGCGCCAGGAAAAAAACGAATATGCCGAGCAGACTCGGTATTATAAAAAAGAATGAGTTGCGTCTGGTCCTGCGCAGTTCTTTGGATTGTCTGTTTTCGATCAGCTTCAATTCCGTGCCCCCTCCGCGCTGCAAAACGAGCTTTCTTTGTCGGTATTCTACAAGAATATCCGCTTGTAATTATGAATAATTTGAAAATTGTTTCATAATCTTTACTTATTTCATCACATTTTTTATCTCAAGTCATGTTTCGTTAAGCCTTTATTCACTCCTTGTTCCGCGGCCTTTCCCTTTAATAATTTTCCTCTCTGTTCACGGTTACTTTTTACCGTTACCCGAATACGTTTCCCGCCGTTTTTTCCTTCACTTGCTTTTCCTTGACAGCCCGCCGGGCTTATGCTAATTTTTTATCGTGAGACGTTTTTTTCTCTCAAAATGTCCGACGTTCATATACAAAAAAAGTTTGGAGGAAATATTTTATGGATATCCCCGCCTTTGACCCCAAGGAGCTGACCCCCTCCGGCTGGGCTTTCTCCATGTCCGGCCGCATACCTGTTTTCAGCTACCCCGTTCCCGTCCGCGACGCGTACATATCCTTTATGCGCGACCGCAAGCCCATATGGCAGCTCACGGGCAACGAAACACGCATCTTCACCCCCCGCATCATTCCCGACAACAAAGCCCGCGCCTTCGTTTTCGAGGCAGCTCGCTTTGACAGTCTCAAGGACGGCGGCGGTTTCGACATGTTCGGAGTGGAGTGGGAATACGTCCCTGTCGCCGGAGGCTCCATGGAGAAGCCCGGTCAGATAATGCTCGAGGACATGAACGATTGGGAAAGCACGCTGGTATGGCCCGACCCGGACAGCTGGGATTGGGAAGGCTCGGCAAAGGAAAACGCCGAATATGTCAGCGGCGATACCGCCCTGCAGGTATGGTTCCAGACCGGCTGGTTTGAGAGGCTGATCTCA
The DNA here is from genome assembly GCA_017958265.1 of Oscillospiraceae bacterium. Classification (GTDB taxonomy): domain Bacteria; phylum Bacillota; class Clostridia; order Oscillospirales; family Oscillospiraceae; genus UBA1246. The sequence goes on from JAGDDB010000040.1 coordinate 4,220, forward strand.
TTCATGGAATTCGAGGGCGCCATCATGGCTCTCATCGACGAGGATCAGAAAGACGCCATAAAGGCCTTCTTCACCAAGTTGGGCGACCTGTATATCGACATGATCGACCACTATGTCCATTACTTCCCCCAGACGGCCTGCATCTATATGCACGACGACTGGGGCTCTCAGAAGGAAACGTTTTTCAGCCCCTCCATCGTGGAGGAAATGATCGTCCCCTACATGAAAAAGGTCACCGATCATATCCATTCCATAGGCCGCGTGGCAGAGCTGCACTCCTGCGGCCAGATATTCAAGCAGGTCCCCAACATCATAGCCGCCGGCTGGGATACCTGGAGCGGACAGGCCATGAACGACACGCATAAGATATATGAGCTCTACGGCGACAAGCTCGTGGTGGGCGTTATACCCGAGCAGTACGACGCAAACGCTCTCAGCGAAGAGGAGCAGCGCGCAAAAGCCCGGGAATTCGCGGAGAAATTCTGCCGTCCCGACAAGCCCTGCGTGATCAACAACTACGGCGCCTCCGCGCTCACGCTTCCCTACCGCGAGGAGCTTTACAAGCAGTCCCGCATACTCTTCGGAAAGTAAACCCGGCAAAACAGATCTGCAAAAAGAAAAGGCCCGCCGTGAACGCGTCGCGTTCACGGCGGGCAGG
>JAGDDB010000041.1 GCA_017958265.1 Oscillospiraceae bacterium
ATTTCCGGGTCATCCTCCCCTGCCGATATATCGTTGATTATCAGGCCGTCGACCAGCGTGGCGGCACGCTGTACTATCTCGGCCCTGGTGGTGTCGACCGAGACACGGAAAGGGAGCCCGCCGAAGACGCCGGGGAAGATGCGGAAACCGCGGAGTATGACGGCGAAGACGATACGGGATCCGCGGAGTATGACGCCGAAGACGAAAAAGAGGAAGACTCTCCCGCGTACTCACGGGACGCGGAAGAGGATATCAATTAAAAAGATGATAAATTACAGCCGTCCCGAAAAGGGACGGCTGTAATTTTATAAAAGCGTCGGAATGATCGTTATTTGATTACTTTTTGAATGATGTCCATTGCCTCGTCAAGCTGCTCGGTCGTGTGGGTCGCCATTATGCTGACGCGCAGCATGCAGCCGTTTGCCGGGGCGGCGGGAGGCAGGACGGTATTTACGTAAACGCCGTTTTCGTAAAGCTCATGGGCTTTTTCAAGGGTATTGACCGGATCGTAGGTAAAAATGGGAACAATGGGCGTGGATGACTCGATGATCTTTATGCCGCGCTTGATCAGGCCGCTGCGCATATATGAGGCAAGGAAGTTCAGCCTTTCCACAAGCTCGGGGTGAGCTATTATGTGCCGCAGCGCGGCAGTGGCAACGGCGCAGCTTGCCGGAGTGATGGACGCGGAGAATATGAAGGGACGGGAATTGTGCCGGACATAGTCGACCACCTTGGCCGAGGCGGCCATGTATCCGCCGAGGCTTGCAAGGGACTTTGAGAAGGTGCCCATGTAAATGTCCACCTCGTCCTCAAGGCCGAAATGGCTTGCCGTTCCGCGGCCGTTTTTGCCGATCACGCCGAGAGCGTGCGCATCGTCGACCATTACGCGCGCGCCGTATTTTTTCGCAAGCTCGACTATCTCGGGCAGTTTGGCAATGTCGCCCTCCATGCTGAACACGCCGTCGGTAACAATGAGTATGCCCGCCGTATCCGGCACGCTTTTAAGCCTCTGCTCGAGCTCGTCCATGTTGCTGTGGGCGTAACGGAGCATCTTGCCGTAGCTGAGCTTGCAGCCGTCATATATGCTTGCGTGATTGTCGCGGTCGCATATCACGTAATCATTGCGGCCCACAAGCGCGCTTATTATGCCGAGATTGCTCTGAAAACCGGTAGAGAAGGTAACGACGTCTTCCTTGCCCAGAAATTCGGCAAGCTCACGTTCCAGCTGGATGTGCAGATCAAGCGTGCCGTTGAGAAAGCGCGAGCCGGAGCAGCCGGAGCCGTACTGCTCAAAGGCCTTTATTCCCGCTTCGATAATTTCCGGATGGGTGGTGAGGCCGAGATAATTGTTGGAGCCGAGCATGATGCGGCGCTTGCCTTCCATGATGACTTCCGTATCCTGTCTTGACTCAAGCGCGTGAAAATAGGGATATATGCCCTGCTTCTTGTAATCGTCCGCCAAAGTGAAATCATAGCATTTTTTGAAAAGATCCATCTGACTGCCTCCCGATACGGCTGATCATATATGTCATATACGAAAGATATAATTGGCAAATCAATACGTAAATTATATGCCGCGGCGGTGCTTTTGTCAAATAAAAACGTATCCGGGGACATTGCCCGGGACGCCGGAAAAACGCGATGCTTTTGACAGCGCGTGAAAAACTGATATATAATCGAAAGACGGAAGCTGTATTAACAATAATTCGTCCCGTCAAAACCGGGTTAGTGTAGGTTTCGTCTGCTCAAGGAAGGAGAAAACGCCATGTCTGTCATTGCAGCATATATGGTCCCTCATCCGCCCCTTATAATCCCCGAGGTGGGCAAGGGCGGCGAAAAACGCATCGAGGCTACGGTGAAAGCCTATGACCGTGTAGGCCGTGAGACGGCCGCGCTGGCTCCGGACACGATAATCATAACAAGTCCGCACAGCGTTATGTACGCCGATTATTTTCACATCTCGCCAGGCAGCGGCGCGTCGGGCTCTTTTGCGGATTTCGGAGCGCCTCGGGCGCGGTTCAGAGGGAGCTACGATACCGAGTTCGTCGAGACATTGGAGAGCATGGCGGAGGAAACGGGCTTTCCTGCCGGAACGCTCGGGGAGCGCGATAAGAAGCTGGACCACGGCACCATGGTGCCTCTGCATTTCATCCGGAAATACCATGACGGATCCCGTATAGTGCGTATCGGCCTTTCCGCGCTGCCGCTGACGGAGCATTATAAGCTCGGCCGGCTTATAAAAGCGGCCGCGGAAAAGCTCGGACGCCGCGCGGTATTCATTGCAAGCGGCGATCTTTCGCACAAACTCAAAGCCGACGGACCTTACGGCTTCGCTCCGGAGGGCGCGGAATATGAGCGAAGGATAATGGATGTGTGCTCCCGGGCGGCTTTCGGAGAGCTGTTTGATTTTGACGAGGATCTCTGCGAAAAGGCGGCGGAATGCGGCCACAGATCCTTCGTGATAATG
>JAGDDB010000003.1 GCA_017958265.1 Oscillospiraceae bacterium
CGCCTGCAGGCTGAGATCCCGGCGTCGACTATGCAGGAAACCGTCGAAGGGTGTCCGGACTTCGGGGGAGCAATTCGGACTGGGGAGACCTTTAGCCTGCCTTTTGGCGACTGGAAACCCGAGAACTAAACAAAAGGCTGCGCTCGGAGAAAGTCGGGTGGAAATGCTTTCGGACGTGAGTTCGATTCTCACCGCCTTCACCAAATAAGGCAGCAGATTTTGATAGAAAGTCTGCTGCCTTTTTTCTTTTTATATTTTTTCGCACAAACACTACGGCTTGAGCGTTATACGAATAGAGGAGGGAGAACTCCATGGATCTGAAAGAACAGTACGACAAGCTCCTCAGGTACTGTTATATGAGAACAAAAGACAGCCTGCTGGCTGAAGATATCGTACAGGAGACTTTTCTGAAGTTCTGGCAGAGCCGTTCTTATAAAGACACCGGGAAGCAAATGGCCTACCTCTATACGATAGCCGGGAACCTGTGCAAGGATGTGTTCCGGAGGAAGACGATACTGGATATAGAAGCTTATCCGGATCTCCCGGCTCGCAGGGACTCGGAGCCCGAGAACGCGATCGACGGCATTGTCATTGAGGAAGCGCTGGAGCGGCTGCCGGAAGATCTCAGGGAGATCGTCGTATTGAGATACGTATGCGGCATATCGGCCGCGGATATCGGAAAAGTGATGGGAATATCAAGGTTTTCGGTCAACAGGAGATTAAAAGCAGGGCTTGCAGCTCTAAAGGGCCTTCTGGGAGGTGAATATAGCGATGACAGATAAAGAGATAAAAACGATGCTGAAAAATGCGTATGTCGCGCCCGAAACGGAAAAGGAAAAAAAGTTCGTCCGAAAATACGGGCAGCGCTCATTGCAGCTTTCAAGCATCATCAAAATGGAGTTTCGATATATGGGGCTGAAAAGCATCCTTACCGGGGCGGTCCTGGTCGCGCTGCTGCTGATGGCCGCAGGGACCGAGAATACGGATATGGTATGGGTGATCGCTTCGTTCGCCCCCGCGTGCGTGCTGACTCCGATGGTCCTCCTTTCCCGGTCCGAACGCTTCGGAATGGAGGAACTGGAAGCCGCGAGCAGGTTTTCCCTGCGGTTCATTCGTATCGTCCGCATGTTTATCCTGGGTATTTTCAGTTTGCTCTTGCTGCTTTCCGTCGGGATCGTCCTGCGGATCACGGCGGCGGCCTCCGTCATGGAGCATATGATGCTGGTCGTATTTCCTTATCTTGTGAGCGCCTACGGCGCCATGCTCGTGACAAGAAAATGGCATGGGAAAGAAAATATCTTCGGCGTGCTGGCGGTCTGCATTTTCGGCGGATTGCTGCCGTATGCGGAAAGATCGATAAGGCTTTCCGGGCGACCGACGAACGCCGTCATTCTTCTTTTGACCGCGATGATCCTCGGAGCGATGTTCAGAGAATGCAGGCTGTATGTGAAAGAAAGTGAGAATCTGTCATGGAACTTATCCTGAATCAGGTGACGAAGCAGTATCCGGGTACCGTAGCGGTGGATCGGATCAGCGCGGATCTGCGGCCCGGTGTGATCGGGCTGCTCGGGTCAAACGGCGCCGGCAAAACGACGCTCATGAGAATGATCTGCGGGATCATAAAGCCGACAAGCGGAACGATACGCTTTCGATATGACAACGATACCCTGAACGTGTCGGAGGAAATGTACAGGGACGCGCTGGGATACCTGCCGCAGGATTTCGGATACTATCCGGATTTTACGGGGCGGAAGTTTCTGATGTACATGGCTGCGCTGAAGGGGATAGATAAGCGTACGGCGAAAAGAAAATGCGAAGAGCTGCTGAAAACCGTGAGCCTGGAGAAGGCGGCGAACAAGAAGATCAAGTCCTATTCCGGAGGCATGAAGCAGCGGCTCGGGATCGCGCAGGCGGTGCTGAACGATCCCAAAATACTGATACTGGATGAGCCGACTGCCGGACTCGATCCGCAGGAAAGGGTTAGATTCCGCAATCTGATCGCCGAGCTCGGCAAGGACGCCATCGTGATCTTTTCCACGCATATCGTATCCGACGTGGAACACGTTGCCGACAGGATCATCATGATGAAGGACGGAGTCGTCATTTTTGACGGCAAAGGAACCGATATCCGGGAAGACCTGGAGAGCTTTTACTTAAGATCGTTCGAGGGCAAAGAGAATGAATAGCTTTTCTTTATACAAAGCGGAAATAAAAAAGATCCTGTCTAGAAAAGCGGTGTGGATAGCCATGGCCGTCAGCGTGGCGTTCGTTTTTGCGGTAGGGCTCATCAACCTCTCCGCGGACGGACACAGCGCCTACGTTAAGAAGCAGGAGAAACTCCTGACTGCAATTTCGGGAAACGCCGTAGACGATGCTTTTTTGGATGATTTCAGAGATGAAATGGAGAAAAAGATCGATGAAGACCCGCAGTTATCCGATATGCCGGCTGCATACGATCCCGGAGCGGCATATCGGAATGCGGCGGAGCAAGCGGGCAAATCGGCGCTGTATGATTATCTCTGCAGTGTCGTGCGCGACAGGGAAGAGGCAGCCGCGATCACTTCGGATGGATTTTACAGAGCAATGAGGGAGGATATCGTCTCTGACGGCACGGCCCTCGGTTCATCCGAGGCGGAGCTGGATACATGGCTTGAGATCTATGACGGTATCGAAAAACCGATGGCCTATTCCTATGCTCTGGCATATATGAAGATCCTGGAGGTCCTGTACATCGTCGGCTGGGCGCTTTTTATGAATATTTCGATCGCTCTGGCCGGCATATTCGCGGATGAAAAAACCTATCGGACGGACGCCATGATCCTTTCCTCCAAAAACGGACGGCTGCCGGTCTGCATAGCGAAGATCGCGGCGGGCTGTACTGTCGCGGTGACCGAGGCGGTCATTCTGCTCGGGCTGTGCATGGGAGTGATGTTCCTCTTTTACGGAACGGCAGGATGGAACGCCGCGATCCAGAATGTGATGCCTTCATCGCCGTGGAATATCACCATCGGGACCATGGTGCTGATCTATATCGCGTTGGCGGTGTTGGTAAGCATCCTGTTTGCCATGAGCAATGCGCTGTTTTCTCTCCTGACAAAGTCCGCCGTCGCTACGATGGCGATCCATGCCGCCGTGATCTTCGCGGGTATTTTCAATATCCCCGGGAAGGCGGGCGTCATCAAAAAGCTATGGCAGCTGAGGCCCACGATGGCTTTGTATTCCGGAACGTTTTGCAATACGTTTCGCTACGGCGGCATGAATAACGTGGAAGCGTCGGTTTTGATCTATTGTATCTGCATAGCCGTAATCGCCGCTGTGCTGCCGACGTTATACGGAAAGACTCAGGTGGAAAGCAGATAGACATGAGCGAACGGGCGGCGCGCCCCTCCGGCGGGAAAAGCCACCCGAAGATGCTTTGCACCCCCTCGCGGGATACCAATCGACGCCGCTTTACGCAAAAACAGACCTGTCATCATGACAGGTCTGTTTTGTTCAAAGGCTTAATGGATCGTCGCGGGGATGCCGTGCCCGACGAAGATCTCCTTGATCTCCTGCATGCGCTCGTCGGAGGGCGGTATCGCCTCGAAAACGATCTCGTCGCTGATGCGCAGGTGCTTGGAAACGCCGAGATTGTGGTAGGGAAGCAGCTGCACGACGGTAACGGCGTCCGGTCCGAGCTCCTTCACGAACTCCGCGGTGCGGCGCATGACGTCGTCGCTGTCGTTGAACTGCGGGATAACGGGGATGCGGATCTGGATCTTTCCGCCGGCGGCGGCGATCCCTCTGATGTTGTCCTTTATTATCTCGTTTGGCACGCCCACCGTTCTCTGATGGACGTCGCTGTCCATGTGCTTGAGGTCGTAGAGATACAGGTCGGTGTAGGGGAGCGTTTTCTCCACGATCTCCCACGGCGCGAAGCCGGTCGTGTCCAGCGCGGTGTGGAAGCCCTCCGCCTTCAGCTGCTTGAGCAGCGTGAGCGTGAACTCGCTCTGGCTAAGCGCCTCTCCGCCGGAGATCGTCACTCCGCCGCCGGAATGCTCGAAGAAGGGCTTGTCCTGACGCACCTTCTTCATGACCTCCTCGACGGTATAACGGGTGCCGCAGACGAAAAGCGCCTTCGGATAGCAGTCCACGGCGCAGTCGCCGCAGTTGTCGCAGAGCTGGCGGTTGACGTGCACGTACTGGATCGGGGTCTGCGTCAGAGTATCCATGCCCATGGCGCCTTTTTCCAGCGCGCCCTTGGTGCACGCCTTCAGACAGCTCTCTCCGCATACCTTGGTGCCGGAGCAGCGCATGGATATCCAGCTGATCTGCGGATAGAACGCCTGAGACTCCGGGCTGTGGCACCAGGGACAGTGCAGGGGGCAGCCCTTGAGAAAAACCGTCGTACGGATCCCCGGTCCGTCCTGAACGGAAAACGACTGGATATCATATAACAGTCCGCTGACTTCTTCCATGTTGTTGATTCCTTTCTGTTTCTCTCGGGAGCGCGATCGGCCGGTCCCGCGGCGAGCGGGGAGGGAACGCGAAGGCGCGTCCCGCCGCCGATAATGCTCCGGAGCACCTATGTATAATAATATCATTGCTTCCTCCCGTCAACCGTTTTCGGGCAATATCCTGCCTTTAATTACCTTTAACGATATATCCGAAAAATACAGCGCCTAAAAATATTGCATTTTTCCCAGATAATGATATTATATAATTACAAAAGTATGTAAACGCACGGATAAAACTGAAAAACGGATACGCTTTCATTTTATCGTCGCAGAAGGAGATCATAATATGTATCAGAAATCCCCGATCAGCCCGAGAGTCCAGCACATCCGGGACATCAGAAGAGACCATGACTACGGTCACGTCATCCTCGACGCCGAGAGGACCAAGATCTACACGCAGTACTACAAGGAACACGAGGACGAGTGCGAGCAGATGAAGCGCGCCGGCTGCCTCTACGCATGGGCCCGCGATAAGACGATGTTCATCGAAGAGGACGCCATGTTCGTCGGCAATATCGGCCGCGAGTGGAGAGCCGCCTGCAACTACATCGAGTGGAACACCCGCTGGATCGAAGCCATCGTCAATCAGCCCGACGAGGACTTCAAGGCCGACTGCCAGACCCCCGGCTGCTTCCTCTACATCACCGACGAGGACCGCGAGATCTACAGGGACGCCGTCGAGTACTGGAAGGACAGGACCTTCCACGCCCGCGTCCTGAAGGCTCTGCCCGATGAGATCTGGGCGCTCAAGGGCGACAACTGCACCACCTTCGGCAACCGTGTCGCCGGCGCGACCGCCTGCATGCCGCAGGGTCATTTCTGCGCCAACTACAAGAAGGTCGTCGACAAGGGCTGGAAGTACATCGCCGACGAGGCTCAGGCGCACATGGATTCCGTCATGGGCAAGTGCTACGGAGACAACGCCTACAAGTTCACGACCTGGCGCTCCATCAAGAAGGTCGCCGAGGCCGCGATGCTCTATACGACCCGCTGGGCCGACCTCACCGCTCTGGAAGCGAAGAAGTATACCGGCGAGCGCAGGGCGGAACTTGAAAAGATGGCCGACGGCCTTTACTGGATCGCGGAAAATCCCGCCCGCATCTACTGGGAAGCCATGCAGGCCATCATCCTCTATCAGGGCATGCTCCACGCGGACGGTCAGGCTCACGGCGTGACCCTGGGCAGGATCGACCAGTACTGCGGCAGATTCCTCCAGAAGGAGCTCGACGAAGGGAGCATCACCGTTGAGCGCGCTCAGGAGCTGACCGACGCCTTCATCCTGAAGCTCGGCGATTTCTTCGTCCAGACCTACGGCTCGACCAAGAAGATGAAGGATTCCAAGACCCCCACCGGCAGCCCCACCGGCGCCGGCCTGAAGAAGGACAACGACATCGCGAGATGGCACTATGAGTGCGGCGGACATCACTTCTCCGTCGGCGGGCAGGACCGTCAGGGCAACGACGCCACCAACCCGATGACCATCATGCTCCTGCAGACCTACGCCAGACTCTACATCACCATCCCGTCCTGCTCCGTGCGTATCCATAAGGGCACTCCGCAGGAGGTCTGGGAGAACGCCATCGAGTCCTCCAAGGCGGCAGGCGGCATGCCCGCGTTCGAGAACGACGATATCATCATCCCCGCTCTCGAGGAGCGCGGTCTGTCCCACGAGGACGCTCTGGATTACTGCATAATCGGCTGCGTCGAGCCCGCCGGATGCGGCACCGAATGGGCCGCCTGCGGCAGCTCCGGCGGCGAGAGCTTCAGCAACATGGTCGGCATGCTGAACATGACGATCCATAACGGCCACAACCCGATGAACGGGAACGATTCCGGTCTCCGCACCGGCTATCTGTACGACTTCAACAGCTTCGAGGAGTTCCAGGAAGCCTTCGTAAAGCAGATGAAGTACTTCCTCGACTGGCACGTGACCTACGTCAACTTCTATGAGATGGTCTACAGCACCTATTTCCCCTCCGTCGTCGCTACCGCTACGATGGAAGGCTGCATGGAAAAGGGCATGGACGTTCTCAAGGGCGGCGCGAAGTACAACTCCACCGGCTTCACCGCGCTCGGCACCGGCAACGTCGCCGACAGCCTTTACTGCATCAAGAAGCTCGTCTTCGAGGAGAAGAGATTCACCGCCCGCCAGCTTTACGACGCTCTCTGCGCCAACTGGGTCGGCTATGAGGACATGCAGAGATACATCTGCCACAGAATGGCGCACTACGGCAACAACGTCGACGAGGTCGACCAGCTCGGCGCATGGGCTCTCGGCGTATACGCCGATCACATGATGAACTGCACCGGCTTCCGCGGCAAGTGGCGCGGCGGCACGTTCACCGTCACCACGCACCTCGAGTTCGGCAACCTGACGTGGGCGACGCCCGACGGACGCAGCTCCGGCGAGCCTCTCGCCGAGGCGATCTCGCCGAGGCAGGGCTACGACAAGGAAGGCCCCACCGCGTACCTGCTCTCCGCCGCGAAGCTTCCTCACTACAAGCTCGGCAACGGCGATATGCTCAATATCCGCTTCTCGCCGACTGCGGTGCAGGGCGAGGGCGGCGACCAGAAGCTCGAGGCCATGATAGCCACCTATTTCGACAAGGGCGGCATGCAGGTCCAGTTCAACGTCGTTTCGACGGAGACGCTGCATGACGCGCAGGAGCATCCGGAGCTCCATACGGACCTCATCGTCCGCATCGCCGGATTCTCGGTCTTCTTCGTGGAGGTCAGCCGCGCCCTTCAGGACGACTTCATCTCCCGTACGGAGCACATGTGCTGATCAAAGCCTGTTTATTCGGAAACCGCTTTCCCCTGAATCGGGAAAGCGGTTTCCCTCATATTGCCGTCCCGTTCGGGGAGAAAACGGCTTTTTGACGAGGCGGACATTCTCGGGAACAGATTGTGGAATTAAAACCGTTCCCATGGTATAATCA
>JAGDDB010000042.1 GCA_017958265.1 Oscillospiraceae bacterium
GACGATTACGCATGGGGCTTCTCTCTGTCGGTCAAGCTGGCCGACGAGCTGGGCGTTCCGGTAAAGCCGCCCGTAGTCCGCCGCCCCTCCCGCATGAGCATACATTCAGCCTTCAAAAGCTCCGGCAAAAACGCCTTTACGCCGAGACATCTCGACTTCATGCTGGAATTTGCGGAGAAAAACGGCTATACCATAACCGACCGTGCCGCCGGGAACCTGGTATGCCGCGTGATAGACGACGACGTGCTCACGGGCTATTTCGAGGTTTGGCTGCCCATCGAATGAGTCCGGTCCGTCCGTAAAGACCTTCTCCGGAACCGTCTGTTTTCCGTGTGAGGCCGCTTTGCGGCCTCACACGCTGTTTTTTTATCAGCCGATCGCGATCAGGCCGCCGTCGGGATAAAGGATATTGCCGGTGAGGAAATCGGAAGCGGGAGCTGCGAGGAACAGAGCCGTGCCGACGCAGTCCTCGGGGTCGGACATTCTGCGCATGGGCAGATTGGCGGCCTGCATCTCCAGATACTTCTCCACGGTGACGTTCGCTTCCTTGGCGCGCATCTCGAAGATCTTGTTCATCATGGGGGTCTTCATGATGTTGGGGCCGAAGCCGTTCACGGTGATGCCGAAGGGGCCGAACTCGGAGGCCAGCTGCTTGGTCAGCATGTCAAGAGCGCCCTTGGAAGCGCAGTAGGCGATGTTGCCGGGGCCCTTGGTGGCGATCTTGCCGCGCACGGAGGTCACGTTGACGATCTTGCCGTATCCGGCGGCCTTCATGTACTCGCCGAAGTACTTGCAGGTGAGCATCACGGAGGTGACGTTGGCGCGCATGACGGCGTCAAACTCCTCGGTGGGGAACTCGGCAATGGGGTGCTTTTTGTTCATGCCCTGGGAATTGACAAGGATGGTGACGGGGCCCATGTCCTCGTTGGCCTTTTTTGCGCAGGCCTTGACGTTCTCCTCGTCGGTGGCGTCGCAGACATAGTACCTGAAATCCTTGCCGGTCTGTGCCTTGAGCTCTTCGCAGGCGGCTTTCAGCTTATCCTCGCTGCGGGAGGCTATCGCCACATTGGCGCCCGCCTCGGCAAATGCCTTGGCCACCAGCTGGCCCAGGCCGCCGGCTCCGCCGATTATGACGGCGTTTTTGCCGGTGAGATCAAACAGTTTCGTCATGATACGTTTCCTTCCTTCCAAAAATATTTATTATGATCGTTTGCTTCAGTCGCACATTTCGATGACGGTGGCCTGTCCCATGCCGCCGGCGATGCAGAGCGTCGCAAGGCCGTACTTGAGGCCGCGGCGCTTCATTTCATACATCAGCGTGACAAGGATGCGGCAGCCGGAGGAGCCCACGGGATGTCCCAGCGCAACGGCGCCGCCGTTGACGTTGATAATGTCCATCCTGTTCTCAAGGCCCAGCATCTTTATGCAGCCGAGCGCCTGAGCGGTGAAGGCCTCGTTGAGTTCGATGAGCTGTATGTCGTCCATGGTAAGGCCGGCGTTTTTCAGCGCCTTGGGCACCGCGTAAACGGGGCCGAGACCCATCATTCTGGGGTCTGCGCCGGCAACGCCCATGCCTATGATCTTGCATATGGGCTTGATGCCCAGCTCGGCGGCTTTTTCGGCGCTCATCAGGGTGACTGCGGAGGCGCCGTCGTTGCGGCCGGAGGAAGAAGCGGCGGTAACGGTGCCGGTGAGGGCGCTGTCGTTATACAGCTTGCCGTCCTCGTCCTTCTTGATATTGAAGCAGGGTTTCAGCTTCGCCATTTTTTCAAGGCTCGTATCCCTCTTGGGGAACTCGTCGGTATCCACCACTATGGGCGGCTTTTTGCGGCCCTGGGGAACGGTGAGAGGAATGATCTCTTCCTTGAATTTGCCTGCGTCGATGGCGGCGATGGCCTTCTCCTGCGATCTGAGCGAGAACTCGTCCTGCTCCTCGCGGGTGATGCCCATGGTCTGAGCTATGTTCTCCGCGGTGGCTCCCATGTTGTAGCGGCCGTAGATCTCCTGCGGCTGGCTCTGGAACTGTCCCTCGGTAAGCGCGTCTACGAACTCCACGTTGCCGGTGCCCACGCCCCAGCGCGCGTCGCGCACGTAGAACACGGCGTTGGACATGCTCTCGGTGCCGCCGGCGAGCACTACGTCGGACATGCCGGTCATGATCTCCATGGCGCCGTTATGGATGGCGGTCATGCCGGAGGCGCACTGACGCATTACGGTATATGCGGGGACCTCCTCGGGGATGCCTACGCGCAATGCGGCGACACGGGCTATGTTGGGCTCGTCCGAGGTCTGGCGGCACTGGCCCATAATGACTTCGTCAACTTCCTTGGGATCCATTCCGGTACGCTCCAGCGTGCCCTTCAGGACCGCGCAGGCCATATCCACGGCATGCAGAGGCTTCAGCGCTCCGCCCATGTTGCCCACCGCGGTACGGCAGCCGTCAACTATGACTACTTCTTTCATATTGCTCATCTTTCTTTCCTTCCCTTGCCAAGCAAGTAAAATTTGACAAAAATGCTTCAAGGCACAACATACCTTTACATATGCATGATAAACCTTGGTATAATCCCAAAGTCAAGCAAAGCCACACCGATATTTATATACAAAAAGAGCTGCCGTGTTCTTTGTGTTTTTGTGCATGTTGAATACAACGATCATGCCGAAGCGAGATCGCTTCGGCATGATGATCATCAAGGCATCTTTCTTGCCGTACCGCTGCGCACGGCGGCGGCGGCGACGGCGGCCGCAACGGCTTTTCCCACACGGGGATCAAAGGGCTCGGGCAGTATGTATTCGGCGCTCAGCCTGTCTCCGGCAAGGGCCGCTATCGCGTCGGCGGCGGCGAGCTTCATTTCCTCGTTTATGTCGCGGGCCCTTACATCCAGCGCGCCTCTGAATATTCCGGGAAAGGCCAGCACGTTGTTTATCTGGTTGGGCAGATCGCTCCTGCCCGTGCCCACGACGGCGGCTCCCGCGCCGATCGCTTCATCGGGCATTATCTCCGGGGTGGGGTTTGCCATGGCGAAAATGACGGGCGACGGGGCCATTGTGCGCACATGCTCCGCCGTGAGCAGTCCGGGCGCGGAAACGCCGATGAATACGTCCGCTCCCTTTATGACCTCGGCAAGCGTTCCCTTCTTTTTGGAACGGTTGGTGAAGGCGGCGAGGGCGGCCTTTGCTCCGTTCAGCCCGGGCCTGTCCTCGCTGATGGCGCCGGAGCTGTCGCATACGACGATCTCTTTCACGCCGCGGCTGTAAAGCAGCCGCGCTATGGCCGTGCCCGCCGCGCCGGCTCCGCTGATCACCACGGATATCCCGTCAAAGCTCCTGCCCGTCAGCTTCACGGCGTTGGTAAGCGCCGCAAGAACGACCACTGCCGTGCCGTGCTGATCGTCATGGAAAACCGGGATATCGCAGCGTTTTTTCAGTTTTTCCTCTATCTCGAAGCAGCGGGGAGCGGATATGTCCTCCAGGTTTATGCCCCCGAAGCTCCCGGCCAGCAGCGCAACCGTTTCGACTATGGCGTCGGGATCCTTGGAGCGTATGCACAGGGGCACCGCGTCCACCCCGCCGAAGGTCTTGAAAAGCACGCATTTGCCCTCCATGACCGGCATGCCCGCCTCCGGGCCTATGTCGCCCAGGCCCAGCACGGCGGTGCCGTCGGTCACCACGGCGACGGTGTTGCCCCGCCATGTCAGCTCCCAGCTCTTATCCGCGTCCGCCTGTATCTCGCGGCAGGGCCGGGCCACGCCCGGCGTGTATGCCAGCGACAGGTCTTCCCTGCCGCTTATCTTCATTTTCGGTACTGTTTCCAGCTTTCCGCGCCACTGCTCATGCAGGCGCAGCGATCTCTCGGCGTAATCCATATTCCCTCCGAAGCAGCGTATGTATTATCGTAATTTTCTTACGCGTATTTTACACTTTCATCAAAGCATACGCAAGCCCGTCCGGATATTTTTCTTTGCGAGCGCTCTCAACCCTCCGCCGCGCTCCGGGACAGCTCCCGCGCCGCGTCGGCGCCGAGCTTTTCAAGCTGCGTGCCGGTATAGTAATGAGCGAGTATTTCCTCATGATCGGCCCCGTTTTCCGCCATGACCTCGGCTCCGTACTGGCTCATGCCCACGCCGTGGCCGTAGCCGGAAACATGAAAATGCACCCCGTCCTCTTCAAGCTCCCATATCACCGCCGCGCTTCGCAGGCCGAAAAGTTTTCTCATCTGCGTGCCGCTCAGCCTGACGCCGCCGAGGCTCACGCTTTTCAGCCTGCCCGTAGTGCTGTACTCCGCTCCCGTCAGCCAGCCCTCCGGATCGCCGGACAGATCGGCCTCGGGACAGTCCCGCCCGGCGATGCGCCGCAGCTCGTCGAAGGAGATCGCGAGCTCGGAATGGTAACCCGGCACATCTTCGGCCTTTTCCGGACTTTCCACGCTCCTGAGATAGGGCAGAGCCCCGCTCCATACGTTTTCGCTGTTCTCCGTACTGCCGCAGGAGGAGGAATGAAAGGCCGCGAAAACCGGCGCGCCGTCGTAAACCACGATCTCCCCGTCCGTCCCTTCTACCGCCCGCTCGATCTTGCGAAGGTTTTCGCTCCATCGCTCCCCCCATCGCTCTTTGAGCCTGTCGGCATCCATATAAGCCTTGCAGCAGCCGGGATCGGCGCAGACCGCGCCGTTTTCGTGGACGGGCTCTTCCCTCATCCGGAAAAAGGTAAAGGTCCTCGCCGCCACCGCCTGCGCCTCAAGCGCCTCGGGCATGAACGAGGCCGGCATTTCCGCCGCGACCACGCCGACAAGATAGCTGCGCATATCCATCCTTTTTTCGCCTTCTTCGGTGATGAGCAGCACCTCCGCGGCAAGATCCGCCTGCTCCGCGCGGCCCGCCTCGAGCCACAGTCCCGCTCTGCGTATGAGCTCCGAAGCCGGCGCCGCCTCGGCGGGGCGCCGGGATACGCCGGGCCGCGCGGCAATTACGGCCATGAGCAGTATGGGCAAAACCGATATGAATGACACCGCGAGCACGGATCGTATTTTCTCCAAAATCAGCACTTCCTTTTTTTTCGCACGGTGGTATAATGGGTAGCATGGTAGCTGTAAGGTCAATGAAATTATATGTCATAAGGACGTGCAGATATGCGTAAACCCGTATTTGTTTTTGCCGCAGGCACGGCAGTGCTGTCTTTGGCGGGCGCGGTGCTGCGATACTTCGAATATCGCTCCGCCCGCGATCCCGAGACGGGCCTGTTCGCGTTTATCCCCCTTTCGTGGGCGCTGATCGCGCTTTCCGTGCTTGCCGCGGTCTTTTTCCTGATCTTTGCCCGGAGCATAAACCAAGATCCTTCGGCGGACTATGACGCCGCTTTTCGTCCGGCCTCTCCCGTTCCCGTGATCCTCTCCGCCCTGATGCTTGCGGCGGTGATATGGTCGGTGGTGACGAGCTTTACCGAATTTCGCCGGGGAAACGGCATGGCCCCGTGCATACTTGCCGCGCTGGCGTTTTTGGCCGCGGCGGCGGAGCTGGGGCTCGATCTGTCGCTGCTGCGCGGCAAAAAGGGCGACGACCGCTTTTTCTCCCTGGTCCTGCAGATCGTTTTCGTATGTGTCTTCATAATCATATATTATAAGACCTACTCGGCCGTCCCCTCTCTTTCGGCCGTCATGTACGATTTCCTCGGCCTTTGCGCCGCAGCCTGGGCCATGTACTGTCTGGCCGGCTTTTCCGTCGGCCGCGGAAAAGCGGGTCAATCCCTGGCCTTTTCGGGAGCGGCGGTATATTTCTGCTGCATTTCCCTCATCGGCGTGAATTCCTCCGTTTTCATGATCTACTTTATTTATATGGTGCTGCGGCTTTTCAAGGACTCGGTGCTGCTGAGCCGCAACATTTGCTCCTTCAAATCCGCCGCCGAAAAAGACGGCGAAACCGCCTGAGCCTTTCCCGAATATAATGCACGAGCGCCGTCGGGTCGAAAACACCCTGCGGCGCTCGTTTTTTGCTGCCTCATATCATTGACGATGCGGTAAAATCGATTTATCCGTGATTGTATATCGCCTTGTCGAGCGCATACACGCGGGCGCTGAACTGTCCCTGCGGCGTATCGCCGAGAGTCTCCGCGTATATCTCCATACGGCTGTCGATAAGGTCGATATACGACAGCAGCTCGCTCTCCGCGCACTGCGGCACGACGGCCGCGCCGAATTCCGGCGTGCCGTGATGGGAAAGGATCATATGCTGCAGCAGCATGGCCTTTTCCCCGTCCGTGCCGAGCTCCCGCGCCAGGGCGGCCACCTGCTCAGCGCAGATATAAAGATGCCCCAGCAGCTTGCCGCGGGGAGTATAATCGCTCACCAGCCCCAGCTGAGAAAGGGAGAACTCTTCCCTTTTGCCCATGTCGTGCAGCATGGTGCCCGCCAAAAGCAGATCACGGTCTATTATGTCCCCGTACAGCCCGGCCAGAAAATCGGCGGTACGCATCATATTCAGAGTATGCATCAAAAGGCCGGACAAAAA
>JAGDDB010000043.1 GCA_017958265.1 Oscillospiraceae bacterium
ACAATCTCGGGATCTTTTCCGACGCGGGCCTCATTTCGCCCTACGCGGCGGAGAGCATGTCCTGGGCCGTTGAGCGCGGCATGATCAGAGGAAACGACGACGGCACGGCAGACCCCCGCGGAAACGCGACCCGCGCCCAGGTCGCGCAGATAATGATGAACTATCTTACGAAATAAGCTCCGCAAACGGAAGCACGCGCCGCAGAACTTTATGTTCTGCGGCGCTCGATTTGTCTATACAGTCCTTCGGACTTTATCGGCGAAAGGGCCGTGCTGCGCTTTGCGCGCCTCCGTCCGATACGATCCGCATCGGCGCATCTTATTAAAAATGACTTGCGCGGGGCGGCGGATTGCCTGTATAATACGCGTGTATGCATGCCGATATACGGAGGTATTTCAATATGAGCGGACAGGACGTTTTTTTCCGTGACGTAAAGCAGTTTTACAACATAAACGGCAATATTTTCAAGCGCCGCGGGGCATGGTTCGCGCTTCTTTGCCGGGATAACGCCTACGGCCGGACCGAGCTGCAGCTGGTAACCCTGCGCGGCGGCAGCACGAGGGCGAAGGACGGCAGCAAGCTTATCGACATCGCCCCGACCTTTGAAGGGCGCAAGCTGCCCTTCGTGGTAAAAACCGAGCCGGATCAGATCACTCTGCTTACCCGAAAGGGCAATGTGCGCATGACCTTTGCCTCTCCGACGATGATCATCGCCGAGGGGGACAGGGGCATGGGGCTGTGCATGGACAAGACCATGGAGCAGCATGAGGTCGTCAAGCCGAGAAAGGACGGAGCGTGGGAGGCGGCCTTCCGCTGGACCTGCTCGGTCATATTCAAGGGCGTCGAGGGCTCGTCCTTCGATTTTGAGGGCGCCTGGGACTGGAACAAGCTGTCCAGCTCCGAGATAAAGGGCGTCACCCGTCCCGCGGACGACGGCAAATTCACGCTGATCATGGAAGAGTTCACCCACGCCGGCGTGGTCAGAGACGGCTATCCCTCCTATGACCGGGCCAGGGCGGACATGCGCGCCGATTGGGAAAGCTTTTTTGCCGGAATGCCGAAATTCATCGAGCCCTACGAAAAGGCGCGGGCCGAGGCGGAATACACTCTGTGGTCCTACCTTATCGATCCCACCGGGACCGTGACGCACAACATGATCGTCATGATAGGCACGGAGATAGCCTCCCAGTGGCAGATGTGCCAGAACGCCGTGGCGCTGCAGGAGCATATGGATATCGCCATGGATCTGCTTCTCAGCCCGCTGGACAGAGTTAGCCCCCTCGGACAGTTCTCCGATCTTTACAACGACGCGACCGCGGTAACGCAGTTCGTCAAGCCGCCCATGCACGGCTGGGCCATAAAGCAGATAATGAAGCATCACGATCTGCTTAAGGAAGCCGGGCGCGAAAAGACGGAGACCCTGTATAAGGCCGTGGGCCGCTGGGGCAGCTGGTTTATGGATCACCGCGACGAGGACGGGGACGGCCTGCCCTCATTCGAACACGGCGACGAGACCGGCTTTGACGACTGCACTCTGTTCATCGATCATATGCAGATGACCACTCCCGATCTCAGCGCCTACCTGGTGCTGCTGTTCGAGGCCGAGGGCGACCTTGCCTCCCTGCTGGGAAAGCCCGCCGAGGAGGTCAAAGTCTGGTACGACAAGTCAAAGGCGCTGCTTGACCGCATGATCGCGGAGATGTGGGACGGAGAGCATTTTGTCGGCATCGTCCCCTATACCCGCGAAAAGCTGTTCTCCGGCTCCTTCATACATTATCTCCCCATAATCCTCGGGGACAGACTGCCCGCGCACATAGTGGACAAGATAGCTCACGATCTCACCGTCGAGGGCGAATTCCTCACTCCCTACGGCATCGCGACCGAGCGCCTGGACAGCGATTACCTCAACGTGACCGGAATGTCGATCTCGAGAGGCAATATCGTTCCCCCGGGCATGATATACATATGCACCGGGCTTTTCGAGTCCCGCCGCAAAGACGCCGGCAGGCTGATAGCCGAGCGCTACTGCACTGCGCTGATGCAGCAGGGGATACCCTTCCTCATCAATCCCATTGCCGGCAACACCGCCGGCTATCACGGCGGCAGCTGGCCGGCATGCGCCTATACGATAATATGCCGCCTGCTCAGCGAGGACGCCGCGCAGGCCTGACACATCATGATCAAACACAAAGGAGCATCGACCCATGACATCCAAAAGAGTAATATCCCTACTTCTTGCGCTCACCATTGCGCTCTTTGCCTCTTCGGCCCTTGCCGCTGACGGATTTACCGATGTGGCCGACGACGCCTACTATGCCGACGCCGTGGCCTGGGCCATGGATAACGACGTGGCCGAAGGCAGAGGCGACGGCATTTTCGACCCCGATGCGACGGTGACCCGCGCCGAGGCGGCCACCTTCCTGTGGCGTATGGCGGGAAGGCCCGAGCCGACGGCGGCGGAGACATTTGCCGACGTTGAGGCAGACGAAGGAAACGCATGGTATAAGACCGCCGTACTGTGGGCGGCGGAAAACGGCATTTCCATCGGCACCGGCGGCGGCAATTTCAGCCCGACCGTCACCTGCACCCGCGGCATGATACTTACCATGATATACCGCATGGAGGGCTGTCCCTTTGACGCGCCCATGAGCGCGGCCGTCCCCGAGAACAGCGAGGACTGGACGCTGGACGACCTCGGCAACGCGCTGATACAGTCTTTCGTCGAAGGTTTCCGCGGAGAGAACGGCTTTACCGACGTGCCCGAGGGCGCGTATTACGAGCTGCCGATAGTCTGGGCGGCGCTGTACGGGCTGCTCGGCGAAGAGCAGGTCGATATCGAGCGCATGGCCGTTCAGCCCTCCGCGCCCTGCCCGCGCGGCGAAATGGTGTATTTCCTCTGCCGCGCCGCCGAATATGAGGCGGCTGCCGCTTCCGCCGGAGAAGCGTATTCTCCCGTTGAGCCCCCCGAGGTCGGTACGATCCCCGAGACCGTCGTGCTGGATAAAGACGGCGTGAAGATCACCGTAACCGGCATTGAAACCGACGATTACGGCGACGCCGTGCTGGATCTCACCATGGAAAACGGCAGCTCCGAGCAGCTGGCCCCGGAGGTATACGAACTCTTTGTCAACACATACTCCGTCTCTCCCTCCGTATATATCGCCGTCAAAGATGAGTACGGCACCTCATACAGCAGCCCCGTCGCCGCCGCGGGAGAGACCGTGTCCTTCAATGTCAGCCTGAACTCCCTGCGCGACAAGGGCATAAGCTCCGTATATGAGTTGGAGCTCACCATGTCCGTATTCACCTCCGAAGAGACCGAGGACGGCTGGGAGTATGAGGAATATGCCCGCGGCGACGCCGCGGAGATCAAAACCGATCTTTACTCCGAAGACGTTTCGTATGAGCCCGAGGGCACGGTCATTTACGACAAGGACGGCCTTAAGCTGCTCGTCTTCAAAGCCGAGAACAATGAATACATGGGCCCGCAGATAGGCATTTACGCTTACAACGCCTCCGATGAGGACGTGTCCGCAGAGCTGTCGGAGCTTAAGCTGGACGGCGAGACCTATGATGCTTTCTTCTCCCTGTACATATCCCCCGGAAAGCGGAGCGCGGATACCGTATGGATCGACTTGGATTATGAGAACATCCCCGCGGTGAAGGAAGCCGAGCTGACCTTCCGTACGCTCGACCCGGAAACCTGGGAACCCGAGCTGACCTTTGATCCCGTTACCGTCACGTTTGAGGACTGATCGCCCGCCCAGTCATGATACCGTTAAGATCCGAGCTTTGCCCCGATTTCGGCAAAGCTCGGATCTTCATGCTTTCAGGCAAAAATCATCTGCTTTTTGTTTTGCAATTGACTTGAAACGGCCTTCAGTTTACTGTATTATTACGATGATGAGTTATATTTACAGATGTATTATCGTATTTTCCGAGGGGTGAACACTCAATGTCCCCGAAAAAGAGCCTTTCAACAAAAATAATCTTAATGGTGGAGCTCATACTGCTCATTTCCGGCATTCTCTTCTGCAGCGTTTCCGTATACAGAACGAGGGGCGGCATCAGAAAATCGATACAGCAGCGCATGCTTGATATCGTCAACTGCGCCGCCGGCTCGGTCAACGGCGACATGCTGGAGGGACTGACGGCCGAAGACGTGGTCAGAGACGCATAGAACGCCGTTTACAACGCGCTGGCGATCTTCCGCGACAACGCGGAGCTGAACTATGTATACGGCATAAAAGACGAAGGAAACGGAGTGTTCACCTTCACGGTGGACCCGGATCTCGAATCCCCGGCCGACTTCGGCGATATCGTGGAATATACCGCTGCGCTCGACCGCGCCGGCCACGGCACCTCGTCGGTGGACGAGGTGCCCTATACGGACTCGTGGGGCGAGTTTTACAGCGCCTACAGCCCGGTGTTCGACTCGTCGGGCAATGTCGCCGGCATAATCGCGGCCGACTTTTCCGTTGAATGGTTCGAGGAGCAGCTCTCGGCGCAGACGCGCTCCACCGTGATAAGCTATGCCGTTATTCTCGTTCTTGTGCTTTCGGTGGCGGCGATACTTTCCCTCGTTACGGTAAGGCCCTTTGTGCGGATGCAGGCGCAGCTGCTGGAGGAAAAGGTGAGCGCGGAGAGCGCAAACCGCGCCAAGAGCGATTTTCTTGCAAACATGTCGCACGAGATACGAACGCCCATCAACGCCGTTCTCGGCATGAACGAAATGATAGTACGCGAAAGCGCGCAGGGGCGGGCGCTGTCCGGGGCGGACGTCTCCGCCGCGAGGGCGGCGTTCGAGAGCATAGGACTGTACGCGCGCGATGTGGAGAGCGCGGGGCACAGTCTGCTTGCCATCGTAAACGATATCCTTGATTTTTCCAAGATCGAATCGGGACACATGAATGTCGTCGAGGCGCCTTACCAGCTCAGCTCCGTGCTCAACGACGTGAGCAATATGATCGTCTTCAAAGCACGGGACAAGGCTCTGGATTTCATCATCGACGTTGACGAGTCCCTTCCCGAAAATCTCTTCGGCGATGAGATCCGCGTGCGTCAGATTCTCACGAATATCCTCAACAACGCGGTCAAATACACCGAAAAGGGCAGCGTCACAATGACCGTCCGCGGCGACTCCGAGGTCCGCGCGCCGGGACAGGTCATACGTTTGAAGGTCGCCGTGAGCGATACGGGCATAGGCATCAAGCCGGAAGACCTTGAAAAGCTGTTTGCCAAGTTCGAGCGGCTGGAATTGGACCGCAACAGCACGGTTGAAGGCACCGGCCTCGGCCTGGCGATCACCCGGCATCTGCTTAAAATGATGGACGGCGAGATCTCCGTGGAAAGCGAGTACGGCAAGGGCAGCGTCTTTACCGTCACGGTCCCGCAAAAGATCATCTCCGCAGAGCCTGTGGGCGATTTCCAAAAACGCTTTGAAGAAAACGTGCTGGAAAAAAAGCCCTACAGCGAATCCTTCCGCGCTCCCGATGCCCGCATCCTTATCGTAGACGATACGAAAATGAATTTGACCGTGGCCGTCGGGCTGCTGAAAAACACCGAGATGCGCATCGACACGGCCGACGGCGGCGCGAGATCCGTCGAAATGGCCGCCGAGCGCGCTTATGACGTGATCCTTATGGACCAGCGCATGCCGGAAATGGACGGCACCGAGGCGCTGCGCCGCATCCGCGCCGCTGCGGGAAGCCCCAACGAAAAGACCCCCGTCGTCTGCCTTACGGCGGACGCCGTGGCGGGAGCGCGGGAACGCTACCTTGCAGACGGCTTTTCCGACTATATCACCAAGCCCATCGACGTCCGCGCCCTCGAAAAGCTGCTGCTGAAATATCTGCCCGCCGAAAAGATCGAAGCCGTTCCGACGGAGGACGGCGAGACCCCGGGCGCGGTAGCGCCCGCCTTCGACGGTTTCGCGGCGCTGCGGGAAGCGGGGATCGATACGAAGACCGGCCTTATGTACTGCCGTGACGACGAAAGCTTTTACCGTTCGCTCCTGGCCGAATACGCGCAGGAGGCTCGGGAGAAAACGAACGCGCTGCACCGCTTTTTGAGCAAGGAGGACTGGCCCGGCTACGCTGTGGCGGTCCACGCGCTGAAAAGCACCTCAAAGATGATAGGCGCGTCGGAGCTGTCCCGGTGCGCCGCGGAAATGGAAAAGGCCGCAAACGAAGGAAACTCCGCCGCGATCCGCCGGAGCCACGCGGCGCTGTCGGATCTGTACGCCTCCGTCGCCGCCGCGATCCGTTCCGCTCTGCCGGAGGCGGAGACCTACGCCGAAAGCGGGACCGGCGTACTCGAGTTTGCCCCCGCCGAAGACGACGTCATGGAATTTCTGCCGGACGATCCCTGAAATACTCCGATAAAATTTTACGCCCCCCTTCGCCTTACCGGCGAAGGGGGGCAGATTTTGCCGATAGCGGGCTCGCGCTCCGCCCCGCGTGCATCATGCCCCGCCGCGGCTCTTGACAACCCATACCCCTTATGGTATAATGATCGCAAAGTGATCATTATACCGATCGACGAAATTAAAATTGAAAAACGCCGTTCCGCCACGGGCGAGGCGGCGGGAAAGAAGAACGTTCCATGAAAAAAAGCTATAAGATCGAAGTTGACTGTGCCGCCTGCGCCGACAAAATGGAAATCGCCGCCGGGAAGACCCCCGGCGTCAAGGACTGCTCCGTAAGCTTTATGACTCTGAAAATGAAAGTCGAATTTGACGACGGCGCCGACGCGGACGCCGTCATGAAGCAGGTCCGCGCCAACTGCAAAAAGGTCGATGAAGACTGCGAGATCTACCTTTAAAACATCATTATGAGCAAAAAGCAAAAGCGCCTGCTGCGGCGCATCATACTTGCGGCTGTTTTTTTCGTGCCGCTGTATCTGATCTCCGAGGGGATCGTCAAAACCGCGCTCCCCTCCCAAGCGGTCTTTTTTCTGTTTTTGATCCCTTACCTGCTGGTGGGCTTCGATATTCTCCGCAAGGCCTTCCGCGGTATCCGTCACGGCCGGATCTTCGACGAAAACTTTCTCATGTCCGTTGCCACCGTCGGCGCCATCGTCCTGGGGGAATACGCCGAGGGCGCGGCGGTCATGCTGCTGTATCAGATAGGCGAGCTGTTTCAGAGCTATGCCGTGGGCAAGAGCCGCCGCAGCATCACCGAACTGATGGATATCCGCCCGGACCATGCCAACATCGAGATCGACGGCGTAATTACACGGGTGGACCCGGACGAAGTGGAGGCGGGCAGCATCATCGTGGTGCAGCCCGGCGAGAAGGTGCCCCTGGACGGCGTGGTGGTGGAGGGCTCCTCCAGCCTGAACACCAGCGCCCTCACC